>USKS01000051.1 GCA_900555345.1 uncultured Eubacteriales bacterium | reverse complement strand
GTCTGCGGCAGCCCGTTTTTACGGGGAAAGCTCCGCCGTAATTCTTTTTTTGTTTTTTTGCAAAGAAGCTTTTCGCTTATTCTTCGCTTTCCGCTGCGGCCTCACCCGCGGCTTCCGCTTCGGCGGGAGCCTCGTAGGTCTCTGCTGCCTCGAACATATCCGCGGTCTCAGCCTCGGGCTTTGCGCCGCGGCGACCGTAACCGTTACCTCTGCGGCGACGCTCGACCTTGTCCGCGCCCTCGTAGCATACTACGATCTTACGGTTATCGTCGCTGCCGACGGAGTGGGTAGACACGTTTTCGATGCCCTGTATCTCAGAGTGGATTATACGTCTTTCAAAGGGATTCATGGGCTCGAGAACGATATTTCTTCTGTACTTGAGCGCCTTTGCCGCGGTGCGTCTTGCGAGCGCGCGAAGTGTCTCTTCTCTCTTGCGGCGATAGTCCTCAATATCAACGATGATCTTCACAAATTCCTTGGAAGAGCCGCCGCCCTTACGGTGAGCGCAAAGGTTTACAAGGTACTGTATAGCGTCAAGGGTCTCGCCGTGGTGTCCTATAAGGATGCCTGCGCCCTCGCCCGCGATCTCCATATGGGGATATGTGTTGCCGCCGATGCCGGAAGGCTCGCTGCCAGTAAATCTTGCCTCAGCCTCAACGCCCATATCCTGCAGGAGGGTGTTTGCGAACTTCAGCGCGCACTCTTTTTCAGCGTCGGTGACCTCGATAACTCTGGGCTCCTTTGCTACGTGCTCGCGCTTCTGCGTCTGCTTCTGCTCGGTTTTTACCGCTGCAGCATCTTCACTGCTTTCGCTTGCGGCGGGAGCTTTTGCCTCGGCGCGCTTTTCCGCGCGCTCCTCGCGGGGACGCTTGTTTTCGCGTCTGTCATCGCGTTTGTTCTCGCGTCTGTCCTCACGCTTGTCCTTTGCGGGCTGCTCGGAGCGGCTCTTTTCCTCTCCGCCGCCGCGGTTTGTGGTAACGCCGAGTCCCTTTATGGAGGCTACGATGCCGGAAAGATCAGTATCCTCATCGTCGGCGTCGTCGTTTATGATAACTTTAATTCTTGCGGGAGTCGCGCCTATTCCGAATATACCTCTCTTGGGCATCTCCAGTATTTCGTACTGAACGTTTTCACCGTTGTACTTGGTCTGCGCCTCCGCCATGGCAGCCTCAAAGGTCTTGCCCTCTATGATGATTTCTTCAGCCATATTACTTTTCCTCAAAATTATTTCTTTTCGTACTTTGTCTTGCCCTTATCGTCCTTCATAACGGGCGCTTCTCCGTCAGTAACGGGGGCAGCGGCGTCGGACTTTTTGTCCTCTTTTTCCGCCGCGTCCGTCTCGGACTCCGCTTTGTCGTCGGACTTTTCGGACTTCTCGGCAACCGCTGCAGGAATATCGTCGTCATCGTCGTCGATATGATGCAGCGAGCGCTTCTTTTCTCCGCCGGAGGATGACGTTGCGTCGCCGCCCTGGGCGTTCTTTTTCTTTTTCTTACTTGACGAGCCGTTTACTTCTTTTTCGGCAGCCTTATAGTCCTCCGCCGTGAATGTGGGCATAGGCATTATCTTGGACATTATAAACTGCTGAAGCGTTGCGGCGATGGATCTGTAGATCCAGTACACGCCTACGGCTGCGGGCAGCGAGAAAGAGATCCATGCGGAAAGAAGCGGCATGGAATATGTCATAGCCTTCATGGAGCAGCTGTTCTGCTGATCCATGGTGGTCGGATCCTGATAAGAGAACTTACGGGTGAGGATCTGGCTTATTATCATGGTGGCAACTATAAGAACGGGCACCATGAGCAGCGGCCAGAGCGTTTTGAAATCGGGATTGTTGGGGTATGGCGGCGCGATAGAGAAATCGAGCGGGCCTACCTGATAGTCGGGCAGCCATTTGCCCGCAAGCTCGGGAGCGTACTTCGCGACATCGGCGGTATTGCCTGCCGCGTTCCACTCGCTGACCTGCTTTATGATCTCCACCTGCGCAACTCTTGTGTTGGTAAGGGAGGAGCCCACGTCAAACTTATCGCCCAGCGCCTTTACCGCAGTCGCCGACAGAAGATCGGCGTCACGGAAGGCAACTATCATGTTGGAAATCACGTCCTTACCGAGAAGGCAGATATACTGCATGGGGTATACGACAACGTAGTACAGGGACATGACGATGGGAAGCTGGATAAGCATAGGCAGGCAGCCGCCCATGGGACTGTAGCCGTTTTCGCTGTAAAGCGCCATGATCTCCTGCTGCATTTTCTGCTTTGTAACGTTATCGTTGCGGCCCGCGTACTTTTTGCGTATAGCCGCAGCTTTGGGCGCAAGTCTTGCCTGCTTCTGCATATTTTTCTGCTGTTTTATGCCGAAAATGAGGCAAAGAAGCACCTGAATGATGATCGTAAAGAATATGAGCGCTACGATATAATTGTGCCCGGGGCTTATCCAGCAGCAGAACTTCATGAGATAGCCGAAGGGCAGCGCAATATAATGAAGAATGTTAGCCATGTGTTCTTCTTTCGTTCGTTATTTTCGTTTTTTCGGATTTTTCGGTACGGGATCATATCCTCCGCGGCTCCATGGATTGCAGCGCAGAACGCGCCACAGCGCAAGGGCAAGTCCGCGGATGACTCCCCACTCGTCCACGGCTTCTATGCAATACTGCGAGCAGGTGGGGGTAAATCGGCAGCACGGCGGCGACAGAGGGGATATGAACCTTCTGTAAAAGCGCACCGGCAAAAGTACGATCCTTTTGAAAATATTCATTTGTCTTCGGTGCAGCCGCTGCCGCACGAGGTTTCTTTTTCCGCCGAAAGCATGTCTATACGCGCAAGACAGTTATGCATTTCAAGCTGTATATCCTGCATTTTCAGAACCGTGGCGCTCTCTTTTGCCGCAATGACAATGAGATAGCCTTTTTTAATGCCTATGCCCGCTTCAATGGCGCGGTACGCTTCGCGTATCACGCGCTTTGCGCGGTTTCTTCCCACGGCGCCCCCGATCTTTTTTGAGGCTGATATTCCCACGCGGTTTATATACTGCTTCTGCGGATTTGATTTTTTAAGGCGTTCGCTGCGGCGGTCTTTCAGCGCGTACACCGCAAGGCTGCGCGACGAGGCGCGTCTGCCCTTGGCATATGCTTTTCGGTAAAGATGATTTTCTTTTATAGCTATCAGCTTCACGCCGCTTGCCGCCTTTCTTTTTCTAAAAATAAAACCTCCGATGCGGTCCGCTGAGGATCTCTCGGAGGTTATCGGTCAGTTTTCGGACCGTGAGCCGAGCCGGACACACTCAGTGAGTAAGTCTTGCTCTGCCCTTAGCGCGGCGTCTCTTCAGCACTTTTCTGCCGTCGGCAGTCTTCATTCTCTTTCTGAAGCCGTGCTCCTTCTTTCTCTGGCGCTTTTTAGGCTGATATGTTCTAAGCATACTCGCACCTCCTTACAGTTTTATGGAAAAATAAATTATTATCGTTTTCACGCATAGGCAATATTTATTATACATATAAACACCCTGTTTTGTCAAGTGTTTTTTCAAAAAAGCCTGTCTGCCGCGGTAAAACCGCAGCGCCGCGCGTATATTGACAAAATTTTATTTGCCGAGTTCCTTTGTTCTTTCGAAAGCCGCCGTTACCGCGTCCATTGCCGCGGCGCGGAATGCCGCGCGCTCCAGCGCCTCAACACCCGCTATCGTGCTGCCTCCGGGACTGCATACTGCGTCCTTGAGCTGCGCCGTGTGGCATTCGGACTCCATTGCCGTTTTTGCCGAGCCGTACACGACCTGCGCCGCAAAGTCCGCCGCAAGGTCCCTGGGCAATCCGCATCTGACGCCGCCGTCGGCAAGCGCCTCTATGAACATATATACAAAGGCGGGACCGCAGCCCGTAAGTGCGCAGCCCGCGTCTATAAGTCCCTCGGACAGGGGGCAAAGGCTGCCCGCGGGCGCCATTGCCGCGGTGAAGGCAGCGACGTCGGCGTCCGTTGCCGCATCGTTTTTGCAGTAAAGCACGGTGCCCGCGCCCACTGCCGCGGGGGTGTTGGGCATTATGCGGATTATGGGTGTGTCCTCTCCCACATATGCTTCAATGCTTTTTATGGCAACGCCCGCCGCCATTGATACAAGCACGTGACGTCCGCCTGCCGTATGACGTGCCGCGTCCTCAAGCACTGAGGGGAGGACCTGGGGCTTTACGCCCAGAAATATCATTTTGCAGCGCGCGATTATTTCTTCGTTGGAGAGAACGTCCGCTCCGAGGCGCTTTGCGGCGCTCTCAGCCTTTTCGACGCTGTGATCCGCAATGGCAAGGCTGCCCGTGCCCGACGCTGCGACTGCCGACGCAAGAGTGCCGCCCATGTTGCCGCAGCCTATAAATCCGAAGCTGTATTCTTTTTCTGCCATAATACTCACTGCCTTTCCGAAAGATCCTCAGCGGATCTGACCGTTTCCTTTTATTATATACTTGTATGATGTCATCTCTCGCAGCCCCATGGGGCCTCTCGCGTGGAGCTTCTGGGTGGAGATGCCTATCTCGCAGCCAAGTCCGAACTCGCCGCCGTCCGTAAATCTGGTGGAGGCGTTCACATATACCGCCGCGCTGTCGGCGCAAGCCGTAAACAGTGCTGCCGCCGCCTCGTTCTCCGTCACGATAGCGTCGCTGTGTCCCGTCGAATGACGTCTTATATGATCGATCGCGGCGTCGACGGAGTCAACGACTCCCACGGCGAGGATATAGTCGAGAAACTCTCTGTCAAAGTCCCCGTCCCCCGCAGGTGTGCCGTCGATAACAGCTGCCGCGGCGCTGTCGAGCCGCAGCTGAGCCGCGGGTTTTCCGGCAGCGATCCTGTCGTCGACAAGACGCTTTTTCAGCATGGGCAGAAATCTCTCCGCAACATCGTGGTGCACAAGCAAGACCTCTGCCGCGTTGCACACGGAGGGGCGGCTCATCTTTGCGTTTTCCGCAATATCAAGCGCTTTTTCGAGATCGGCGTCACGGTCAACGTATATGTGGCATATGCCCGTGCCCGTCTCAATGCAGGGCACTTTCGCGTTTTCAACGCACGCGCGTATGAGTCCCGCGCCGCCGCGGGGAATGAGCAGATCAACATAGCCCACTGCCTCCATAAGCTCTCTTGAGCTCTCCCGCGTTGTGTCCTCAACAAGGCAAAGCGCGTCCTCCGGAAGTCCGGCTTTCGCGATACCCTCTCTGAGGGCAGCAACTATTGCCGTATTTGAGCGTATAGCCTCCTTGCCGCCGCGAAGTATGCAGGCGTTTCCGCTTTTAAGGGCGAGGGCTGCCGCGTCCGACGTAACGTTAGGACGGCTCTCGTATATTATCGCGAGAAGTCCCAGCGGCACGGATACCTTTGTAATACGCAGTCCGTTGGGGCGTATAATTTCATCAAGTACCCTGCCCACAGGGTCTTCGAGAGACGCGGCGCTGCGCATGGACTGCGCCATGCCGTCGATGCGCTTTTCGTCAAGCGCAAGCCTGTCTATCATAACATCCGAAATGCTGCCGCGGGCAGCAGCCACATCCTCGCGGTTCGCGGCGATTATATCGCCCGTGTGCGCCGCAAGGCTGTCCGCCATATACATAAGCGCTTTGTTTTTCGTTTCGGTATCAGCCATTGCCACCGCGCTCTTGGTCGCGGCGGCACGCTTTATAAGCTCGGCAGTTGTCATATATAAGTCTCCTTATTTCCGATTTTTCCGCGGCACCTATTTTGCCCCGTCCTTTTTGCCGTAGAACCTTGTGCCTACCGGCTTTCCATCCGCTATATCGTACAGAAGCGTGGGGCGGGAGCCGTCGGCTATTATCATGTCAATCCCGTTTTCCATGCAGATGGAGGCGGCGTGCAGCTTTGTCTGCATGCCTCCCGTGCCGCGCGCCGTTCCCGCGCCGCCCGCATTTGAAAGAAGGTCTTCGTCTATCTCGTACACCGCGGGCACAAGAGATGCGTCGCTGTTCACATGGGGGTCGGAGGTATAAAGACCTTCAATATCCGAAAGGAGTATGAGAAGATCGGCATTTGCCCCGACTGCGACTATTGCCCCGAGAGTATCGTTATCGCCGAGAGAAATTTCTTCTGTTGAAACGGTGTCGTTTTCGTTTATGATGGGCAGAACGCGCATTTCGATAAGCCTGTTCAGCGTGTTGCGGAAATTTTCGTATCTCGCGCCGTCGCCGAGATCGCTGCCCGTTACAAGCACCTGACCCACCGTGTGTCCGTACTCGGAAAACAGCTTATCGTATGTATACATAAGCTCGCACTGACCGACTGCGGCAGCTGCCTGCTTTGTGGGCATATCCTCAGGGCGCGACAGAAGCGACAGCTTGCCGACGCCCATGGCGATAGCGCCGGAGGACACAAGTATAACTTCGTTGCCCGCGCCCTTCAGATCGCTCATGACCTTGCAAAGCTCTTCTACATGGCGAATATTTAAGTTTCCCGTTTTATGAGTCAGCGTTGACGTGCCGACCTTTATTACTATCCGCATTTGTCGTGCTCCTTTTATGCACATAAACAGTATATCAGTGTATATTTTATCACATCAGCGTGTAAAAGTCTACTGATTTTTGCAAAAAACAGTGCCGCATCCTGCAAAAAAGCACCCCCTTTTGGAGAAAGGGGACGCGAAAATTCAATTTTCGTCCGTTTTGAAGTCATCGGGATGCTTTGTAAGTCCGTCGTATTTCGAGAAGAGCTCGCTCATATAGTCGTTGTGATACATGTCTATCATTGCAAAATAGCGGTCATGCCCTCTCCAGCCCTGATCCACGGAGCCCTTGCCGTAGTACACAACGCGCGAGTCGGGATATGTGTCGCAAAGCAGCTTGTAATCCTCAAGGGAAACGTTGCAGTGCTCAAGCCACAGCCGCTCCAGCAGCGGAAGATCGAGAAGCGGAGTTATGTCCGAAAGCCCGTGGTTGTAGCTTATATTAAGGTCCACAAGCTCGCGGCAGCTCGCAAGGGGCGACACATCGGTGACCCGGTTTACGAAAAACTCAAGATAGTGCAGATGCTTGAGCTTTGCAAGGGGAGTCAGATCGGATATGGAATTGTCCGCGAGTATCAGTATACGAAGCTCGGGCAGATAGTCTCCTATAACGCTTAGATCGGTCAGCGCCTGGTGTCCCAAATCCAACGCCTGAAGCTTTGTGCAGTATTTCAGCACTTCAATGTCCCGCGAGGTGAGCCTTTTATGCGAATAATCGTATATGAGAACGGAGAACGCGACGGCGTCCGTTTTAAGCGACCATTTGCCCATGTACAGCCGCCAGACTACCTCAAATTTATCGCTGTACTCCTCTCTCAGCGCCGCCATATCCTCGTTGGATATGCCGCAGCCGCTCATGTCAAGATAGCGAAGACGTGGAAAAAGCTCCAGCTGGGTTTTGAGAAGCTCCAGATCCCACAGCCATGTTCTGCTGATATCGACAGTCTCTGACATAGAGCTTAAAACGTGCCCCGCCAGGACAACGTTCCAGTCAAAAGCGATATTGGGAAAGGCGCGCACAAGCGCAAGCTGCGCGTCCTGTCCCAGATCGGAATTCTGCATATTGACATACGTAAGCGCGGGCAGCCACGAAAGCTTTTCCGCAAGAGTACCGTCCACTGTCACGTCTGAAAGGTCAAGACTCTCGGCGTCTTCTCTGACGGCTTTTCCGTATATGTCCCTTGTGGCAACTATATCAAATTTTATGTGGGGAAAATTGCTTACAAGCTCATCGCGCACTGCGGACGGCATAGTATTTTCCTTGCCGAGGGAAACCTCTTTAAGCTTTTCAAAATCGCCCAGGCGCTCGAAAAGCACATCCGTATCGGCGGCGTCAACATCGGAAAAATCGAGACGCGCGGCGTCGGCGTTGTATCGTTTGCCGTACATCTCTATATATGTGCCGAAGCGAAACTCCGCATCGGGAAACGACGCTCTGAAGCCCTCGGAGTCGTCATACGCCAGCATATATGTGCCCAGATCGGCAAAGCGCAGATTGGGCAGCTTCGCAAGGTTTTCTTCAAGCTCCTCAAGGTCGGAGACCTCGTCTCCGTCAAGATATATTTCTTCCGTATATATATCAAGGTCCTGCCCGTAAATATCCACATGCGCCGCAGAGGTTTTTATACATGCCGCTGCCGCGATCGCAAGCAGCGCGCACGCTGCCGCCATCAGTATTTTTTTCGCCATTATTCAAGTACCCGTCATATTATTTCTATAAATATATTTAACCGTTATATAAAATTTACCACATATTATGTCGAAATTCAACACCTTTTGCAAATCTCGAAATTTTTATTTCCGAAAAAACAAAAACACGGCTGCCGCAGTCTGTAC
>USKS01000050.1 GCA_900555345.1 uncultured Eubacteriales bacterium | reverse complement strand
GCAGCGTCAGATGTGTATAAGAGACAGTGCCTGAAGCCGCTAAGATGCCTGAAAAGCTCTGATGCCCACTATTTGTGGGATATATCGGAGGCGGGGAATACGGTGGCGCTTGAAGACGAGCCGTATTCCGGCGCGCTTGTCAGAAAAAATCTTCTGCGGTATATAGACGGAGAAAATGACGCGGGAGGGTCGACGATATGAAGGATCTTTCGCTTTATCTTCTTGATATAACCATGAACTCCGTCCGTGCAGGGGCAAAGCACATAGACATAAAGCTTTTTGAGAGTGCCGATCATGTGCTGACAATGACCGTAAGCGACGACGGCTGCGGCATGACCCCGGAGCAGGTGGCGCGCCTCAGCGATCCGTTTTATACAACAAGAAAAACAAGAAAAGTGGGTCTCGGAGTTCCGTTTCTCAAAATGCTTGCCGAAATGTGCGGCGGCGGAGTCGAAATTTCCTCCGTGCCGGAGTCATGCGGCGAGGATCACGGAACAACGGTCACTGCAACGTTCAGAACGGACCACATAGACTTTATTCCTCTCGGAGATGTGGTCGAAACCGTGCTGACGCTTGTTCAGGGCAGCCCCGATGTGGATTTTAGCTTTGAACATACGGCGCCCGGGCTGCACGTGTCAATGGACACGGGTGAGATGCGCGCCGTCCTCGGAGAGGACGTGCCGCTGAACAGCTACGAGGTTCTGGCGTTTATAAAAGAGTATCTTACAGATCAATACTGTAATAAAAATTAATAACATATATGAAAGGAACAAAACTAATGAAATCTTTAGCGGAGCTTGCTGCTATCAGAGAGCAGATGAAGGACAAGGTCGCTATCCGTACCGGCAGCGGCGAAATACGCGTAGTGGTCGGCATGGCTACCTGCGGTATATCCGCGGGTGCAAGACCTGTTCTCAGCACCTTCGTGGAGGAGGTTGCAAACGCGGGCCTTGCGGACAAGGTCATGGTCACCCAGACCGGCTGCATAGGTATCTGCCAGTACGAGCCTGTTGTCGAGATCTTCGAGGACGGCAAGGACAAGGTAACATACGTTAAAATGACATCCGACAAGGCAAAGAGAGTCGTTGAGGAGCACCTCAAAGGCGGAAAGCCTGTCGAAGAGTATCTTATCGGCAATACTAAGCTGTAATTACGGAGGAGAAAACTATGGTTCGTTCACATGTACTGATTTGCGGAGGTACCGGTTGTACGTCCTCCGGCAGTGCCGCTCTCAGAGAAGCACTGGCAGAACAGCTCAAGGCAAACGGCCTTGAGAACGAGATCAAGATAGTCCAGACGGGCTGCTTCGGCCTTTGCGCGCTGGGTCCTATCATGATCGTATATCCCGAGGGCACCTTCTATTCGAGAGTGACTGTAGAGGATATTCCCGAGATCGTTTCCGAGCACCTGCTCAAGGGACGTATCGTTGACAGACTTGCATACAACAAGTCCGAGGACGCAGGCGAGGATGCCGCAGCGCACGAGATGCACACCTCCCTCAACGACACAAACTTCTACAAGAAGCAGAAGAGAGTTGCGCTTCGCAACTGCGGCGTTATCAACCCCGAGAAGATAGACGAGTATATCGCCATGGACGGCTACTTTGCGCTGGCAAAGGTGCTGACGGAGATGAGCCGCGAGGACGTTGTTCAGACTCTGCTCGATTCCGGCCTCCGCGGACGCGGCGGCGCAGGCTTCCCCACGGGTCTCAAGTGGAAATTCGCTATGGGCAGCACCGGTAAGAAGTACGTATGCTGCAACGCCGACGAGGGCGACCCGGGCGCATTCATGGACCGCTCCATTCTTGAGGGCGACCCCCACGCAGTCCTTGAGGCAATGGCTATCGCAGGCTACGCTATCGGCGCAGACGAAGGCTTTATCTACGTCCGCGCGGAGTATCCGCTGGCAGTCGAGCGCCTGCGCATCGCCATCGCCAGGGATGAGGAGCTGGGCCTGCTCGGGGACAACATTCTGGGCACGGACTTTTCCTTCCATCTGCACATCAACCGCGGCGCGGGCGCGTTCGTCTGCGGCGAGGAGACCGCTCTTATGACCTCTATAGAGGGTAAGCGCGGCGAGCCCCGTCCCCGTCCTCCGTTCCCTGCAATAAAGGGTCTGTTTGAGAAGCCCACCATCCTCAACAACGTTGAGACATACGCTAACATCCCGCAGATAATTCTCAAGGGCGCGGATTGGTTTGCCTCCATGGGTACGGAAAAGTCCAAGGGCACAAAAGTGTTCGCTCTCGGCGGCAAGATCACCAACACCGGTCTTGTTGAGGTTCCTATGGGTACCACACTGCGCGAGGTCGTAGAGGAGATCGGCGGCGGTATCCCCAACGGCAAGAAGTTCAAAGCGGCGCAGACCGGCGGTCCCTCCGGCGGATGCATCCCCGCAAGCCTTATAGATACACCCATTGACTACGATAACCTTATTGCCATCGGCTCCATGATGGGCTCCGGCGGACTTATCGTCATGGATGAGGATACCTGTATGGTAGACCTTGCGAAGTTCTTCCTTGAGTTCACCGTGGACGAGTCCTGCGGTAAGTGCGCTCCCTGCCGTATCGGTACGGTGAGAATGCTTGAGCTTCTCACAAAGATCACCGAGGGCAAGGGCGAGATGGAAGACCTTGACAAGCTTGAAGAGCTTGCAAAGTACATAAAGAGCGCGTCTCTCTGCGGTCTGGGACAGACTGCGCCTAACCCCGTGCTCTCCACTCTGCGCTATTTCCGCGACGAGTACGAGGCTCATATCAAGGAGAAGAGATGTCCTGCCGGCGTATGTAAGAGACTTCTTTCCTTCAGCATCGATCCGGAGAAATGTAAGGGCTGTACCATGTGCGCGAGAGTCTGTCCCGCGGGCGCTATCAGCGGCAGCGTAAAGACTCCTCACGTTATTGATACGACCAAGTGCCTTAAGTGCGGCGCCTGCATAGAGAAGTGTAAGTTCGGCGCTATCTCCAAGAAATAAGGAAGGAGCTATTACATAAATGGAAACTAAAATGCTTAACATAAAGATAAACGGCGCGGACTATACCGTTCCCTACGGCACCACGGTGCTGGAGGCGTGCAAGTCCGCCGGCATCGATATTCCCACGCTGTGCTACCTCAAGGATGTCAACGAGATCGGCGCCTGCCGTCTGTGCCTTGTTGAGGTGGTCGGCGCGCGCGGACTTGTAACTTCCTGCGTATATCCCATCGAGCGCGACGGTACGGAGATCCTCACCAATACCGAAAAGGTAAAGGCCGCAAGAAAGATGAACATTCAGCTTGTGCTTTCCGCACACGAGAAAAAGTGTCTTTCCTGCATCCGCTCCAAGACCTGCGAACTTCAGAAATACGCGCATGACTTCGGCGTTGAAGAGGACTATTTCACCCCTGTCCGCAAGGATAAGTTTGAGATCGAAGACTCCGGCGCGTCCATCGTCCGCGACCCCAATAAATGTATTCTCTGCCGCCGCTGCGTAGGCGCCTGCAACAGAGTTCAGGGCATCGGCGCAATCGGAGCACAGAACAGAGGCTATGATACGGTCATCGGCTGCGCGTTTGAAGAGGATCTTGCATCCACCAGTTGCGTAAACTGCGGTCAGTGTATAGTTGCATGTCCCGTCGGCGCACTGTACGAAAAGGACGATACCCAGAAGATCGTTGACGCGCTCAACGATCCCACAAAGCATGTTGCTATCTGCTGCGCACCCTCCGTTCGCGCCCAGATCGGCGAGTGCTTCGGCTACGAGCCCGGCACCGACTGCGAGGGCAAGATGGTAGCCGCTCTCAAGAGACTCGGCTTTGACGGAGTTTACGATATGAACTTCACAGCCTACCTTACCATTACGGAAGAGGCTTACGAGCTTATCGGCAGGATCCAGAACGGCGGCAAGCTGCCCATGATCACCTCCTGCTCACCCGGATGGATCAAGTACTGCGAGCACTATTTCCCCGAGATGACGGAGAACCTCTCCACCTGCAAGTCTCCTCAGCAGATGTTCGGCGCTATGTATAAGGCGTACTTCTGCAAGAAGATGGGCGTTGATCCCAAGGACGTGGTATTTGTATCCGCTATCCCCTGCACGGCTAAGAAGTTTGAGGTCGGCCGCGACGGTCAGTCCAACGACGGACTTATGAACGTCGACATCGCCGTTACCACAAGAGAGCTCGGCAGACTCATCGAGTCCTCCGGCATCAACTTCAAGGCTCTGCCCGATGAAAAGTTTGACGCTCCCATCGACATCGGCTCCGGCGCGGGCGCTATATTCGGCGCGACCGGCGGCGTTATGGAGGCTGCTCTCCGTACGGCTGCCGAAGTTATCCTCGGCACCACCCTTGAGAAGGTAGAATTCGAGGATGTCCGCGGCACAGAGGGCATCAAGTTCGCGGAGTATAAGCTCGGCGATCTTACCGTAAGAGTTGCCGTTGCCAGCGGCACAGGCAACGCGGGCAAGCTGCTGCGCGGAATCGAAAGCGGCGAGTACAATGCGGACTTTATCGAGATAATGGCATGTCCCGGCGGCTGTGTAAACGGCGGCGGTCAGCCTATCCAGCCCGCAAGCGTGCGCAACTCCGTTGATCTGCGAGCCGTACGTGCAAAGATCCTGTACGATGCAGACAAGAACCTGCCTTACAGAAAGTCTCATGACAACCCCATTGTCAAAAAGGTTTACGAGGAGTTCCTCGGCGAGCCCAACAGCCATGTGGCGCATGAGCTTCTCCATACGCTCTATGTCAAGAGAGGTCTGTAATTTATAAAGCCGAAAGCCGCCCGCAAAAGCGGGCGGCTTTTCTACCTTAATCTATGAAAGAATTGCCGAGTCAAGCGAAAACGGAAAGTGAAAAAAGCGAAAAAACGTGCCGTAATTTGATTTTACGGTTGACAAAAGCGCACATATAATGTATAATAAATCCGTTAAACATGCTGGTGTAGCACAGGGGCAGTGCAGCTGATTCGTAATCAGCAGGTCGTGAGTTCAAATCTCACCACCAGCTCCAGAAAAGCTCTCGTTCTTTCTTTGAACGAGAGCTTTTCTGTTATATTTGTCTGCGGCGAGCTATATTGCCTGCGGCAGTGATATTCGTTTTTCACCGAGTGCTGCCCGGCGGCAGTTTTCGTCGAATAAAATATCTCAGCGCGGCGTGGGCGCAATATCGCGTTTGCCGCGGGAAAAATCGCGTCTTTAAAAGCACGGCATAACAAAAAGAGGGCTTTCGCCTGCTCTTTTTGTTATGCTGTGGGGGTATTTGACGGCAGCTTTCAGCGATTAATTTGATTCGGAAACGGCAGCGGCGTCATATGAAATGCTCAACCTTGATTCGGCACCGGCAGTGCCTGCTGCGCAATACAGCACAAGAGCAACGGTGACGGATTTATTGGCTTCGAGAGTGCTTGAAAAAACATATCCTGAATCAAGCGGGTTTGATTCGATAATATTTCTGACTGCGGAACCTAAAGTTTCGTACGCAGCCTGAACGGGAGCGATGTATCCAAACTCTGCGCTTCCTGCCGTACCTTCGGTCATTGTAAGCTTAAGCTTGTAACTTATGGGTGTTGCCTCGTGGTTTTCGATGTTGAAATACACGATTTTTCCGCTATTGGACGGTATTTCGCTTATATCCTTGAAAGGCTCGTCATCTGTTTTCGGAACAGTCCAATCCGTATAGTTAAAGGAATACTTGAATTCTGTCATAAGCTCCTTTTTTTCCGGCTGCTCGGTTTGCTCGGTTTGTTTTGATTGTTCGGATTGTGTCTGCAATTCGGTTGTTTTACCGGACTTCTTTGAGGAAGAGCAGGCGGCCAGGCAAAGTATCATGATAAAGCACAACGCTGCAGCTGCCGACCTCACAAAAATACCATGTGTAGTTTTCAATGATTTTATCTCCTTAATACATCGGTTGGTTTTTCAGCCGTATTTTTATACATTATATATTTATTTTTCTTTTTTGTCAATAATAATACCTTATCAAACATCAAAGCAGCGCAGCTCGGCTGCAAGCGCAGGTTAACGCTTTTGCTTCATCGTTCATGCCTCCTTTGTTTTTCCGCAATCATTATAGCGAAGTTAGCAGTAATAATCGAACATGCGAAGAAGGAAGAATGCCAAATGATTATCGTTTGACATTCTTGATTTCCTCGCGGGAAGTGACTGGACAGCTTGATAGAAGCAACAAATTCGGGAGATTTTTGCAAGAAATCCGTCCAACGATTTTTGGTATCCTTCCCCTAAATAACAAAGAAAAACACCGGGAAAAGCCTGTAATAGACTAATCCCGGTGAATTCTTTGCCCTCGCAATGCCCGTGGTCATAGGTTATTGCCCTTAATGGTACGATGAATTCGTAAGTGTTTTTTTGTTATATGCAAAATCACAAGAGCGTTTTGCCGACTGAGAACGCATCTGCAACGGTATCGCCAAGCTTTACATAAGTGTTGTTGAAAGGGTCAAACGTTATGGGGGCAACAGCGGTGACGTTGACCGCGCCGTCGCTGTCCACAAACTTTTCGTCAACGCTTACGTTTACGATCTCTCCCACCATGCGTCCCGTCTCGGCGTCGTAGCTTTTGAGCCTGCACTCGAGAGCGACGGGCAGTTCTTCAATAAGGGGAGCGTTCACAAATTCGGAGCGGACCGCGTGAAATCCCGCGCGGCTGAATTTATCGGGAGTCTTGTTTGCGGATACGATACCCACATAGTCGCAGGCGGCGAGTGTTTCAGCCGTTGCCATGCTGACGGTGAATGCCTCGGTTTTAAGAATGTTTTTCACGCTCTTGTGAGAGGCGGAAAGACACATTGAAATTTCGCGGCTGTCGCTGATCCCGCCCCAAGCGGCGTTCATAACGTCGGGAGTGCCGTCCTCATCGTAGCTCGCGATCATAAGAACGGGCTGCGGGTAGCTAAGCGGCTTTGCGCCGAAATTCTTTCTCATGGTGAATACTTCCTTTCATATTTTTACGTCCGCACTGTGCGGCCAGTTTTGCCTGACTTTTTGACTTATATACAGAGAGAGACAGCGAAAAAATTCATTTTTTAAGACCGAAAGCGGATTCAAACACACACTTTCCGCTTTCAATATCAATTGTACGAAACAGTATGGTCAGCGTGTCGCCGTCGGTGTCAACTGCAGCCCAGGAGACCTCGCCGTATCCCGTTTCGCGCATTTCGCGAAACGGAGCTGAAAGCTCCGGCGTCATTTCGCATTCAAGACCTCTGTTCTGATGCCCCGCACAGGCAGGCTCAAAATGTATGGGACCGGCCGCTGCGGTAAAGTATTCCGCCGATCTGCCGCGGTAATTGCATACCTTGCTCGGCGCGTTTGTGACGGGCGTACCGTCTGCCGAGATGGGGTATGTGCGAGCATACATATGGTCGTGACCGCATATCACAAGATCGACTCCGCCATCGGAGAAAAGCGGGCACAGCTGAGCGCGCAACTTCAGGCAGTGATCGTTGTTCGGCACTCTGCTGCCGTACTTGCCGGGGGAGAACAGCGGATTATGTATAAGCACGGTCTTCCACTTCATGCGGCTTTCCGAAAGCTCTTTCTTTGCCCACTCGCACTGTTCCTTGCCGAGCGTTCCGCCTGTGAGGTTCGTGTCTCCGGTGCTGAGCACAAGAATGAGCATATTTCCGCGCTCCACGGAATAGTAAGCGCCGTAATCGGTGTTCTGCGGCGGCAGAGAAACGTTGAAATGGCTGTAAAACGAGCCGACTATATCGCGCAGATACCACTTCCAGTAGTCGTGGTTTCCGGGTGCTGCCGCAAGGGGATACGCGCGGGTATGCTTTGCGGTATTGCCGAGCATCTTTGCCCAGTGTTCAAATGAGACGGTTGTCTCGACAATGTCTCCGCAGTGGGCGATAAATCCGTACTGCGGAAAAACTTCGTCCGCGTCGAGCAAAGCCGCCTCCCACCAATTGCCGACGGTGTCGGTGTCCTGAGTGTCGGTAAAGACGGCGAACGCGCATCTGTCGGCATCGTCCTTCGGTATATGCAGAATCGACGGTTCGGAGAACACACCGCTTTTGTCGCCTACGCGATAGAGAATATCCGCGCCGGGCTCAAAGTCGGGGGTGACTGCGCAGTTTTTGAAGCAGACTGTGTCAAATGCGGCACCGTCGGAAACATTGGCGTCCAGAACGGATGCCCTTTCGAAAAGAGTGTCCTCTGGGTCCGTATACCAAAGCGCAGGCTGCCCTTTCGCTTTTGTCTGCCAGGTGATACCCATACGCCCGCTGTGCTTGTCGAAAAACGATACGGTTACGGCGTACGGCTTAAGTTTATCGGTCATTAATGAGTTTTCCTTGTGTACACCTTGTATTCAAAGTCGGAGTATGAGCCGCCGCTGCGGATCTCAACGTCAATAAGCTCTTTGCCGCGGCAAAGAGCTTATTG
>USKS01000049.1 GCA_900555345.1 uncultured Eubacteriales bacterium | reverse complement strand
CTGCGATTGCCGTAGCCGTCATAATATCCGTCAGAGTATCTGTATCTGTAATACTTCTCCCAATCGTCGAGAAGTATTTTTGCGGCACGGCCTTTCACGGCGTTGTATCCGCGCATATCCGTGCTGCGGCGTGGGAGAGGCCTTAATGTGCCGTTGATGGCCTTGACATCAAACGCGCTGTCGAAGCGGCTTTTCATAATATCCATTGCAGCCGACGCCACTTCCGGGTCGCTGTCGCTTGTAAGCTTATACACATACGGTACCGCCGCGTCGGAATTCATATCCCGCAGAAGGCGCATATCTATGTTGGACAGCCTGCCGTCAAGGTATGCGTTTACATTATAGCGCGCAACGACGCTGTCAATATCCGCCGCGCAGGAGGCACCTATCAGTACGGCGGCGCACAGCAGAACTGCTTTCATATACGGTACGCGGCTTATGAACAGCCGCAGGATCACAAACAAAAACGTTACCGCAAGGAAAACCATGAAAAGAGAAGTGTATATTCTCAGACGGGTCATGCCGTATGCTGATATGTACATAACCATTTTCGAAAGGGCGGTTGCAATGAGCACAAGCGAAAACGTGCATATGAACACTGACGGAATGCGCAGAGAAATGCATATTCTGCCGTTCTTTTTGCGGGTGATAAGGTTTGCGGCAAATACAATTGTAAGGTTTATAAGACAAATGACGCACATCTCGAAAAATCCTCGGCGCGCATACTGCGCCATGGTGTAGCCGTCCTGCAATATTCCGGAAAAGGCGTTGAAAAAATATGCCAGCTGGCTTACGAGATACAGTATATACACTGCCGACACTGCATAAGAGAACGCAGCTGCGGCGGCGGGAGCAAGTCCTTTTTCGCTGTCCGGCGCGTGACGGCGGACCTCGTCATTACTGTCCGGCGCGGTAAATGCCTGTGAAAACAGCACGATAAAGAGCATGAGCCCTACAATGACTGCGCCTATGATTTCCGCTGCAATCTCGGGTGAGAAGCTTTTGAGAAGCCCTTCAAACGCCGCGTCGGAGGAGACGAGCAGAGGGATGATCACCGCAAGCACGGGAAGTGCTGTTACGATGCCTATAAGCACTGCGCCCGTTTTGCTGCTGCTCTTTTTGCCGTCGCGGCTGTTTTTGTGGAACAGTGCCCACATACCGGCGCCGATCTTGCCGAAGCTTTGGGCAAACATTGTCCGGAACAAATCTCCAACGCTGCCGAGAGTGCCGGACAGGCTGCGGCGCATCGACGCCATATCCATGACAGTCGCCGCATACAGGATCGTCATCGCCGTGACGGCAAAAAACTTTGCGCCGCCGTTATCGGAGAAGACAAGGCTTGCCGAAAGCAGCAGAAACAGCACACCGATGGCTGCGGTGTAGGCGTCAAAATGCTTTTTTCTGCCGAAAAGATACAAAACGGTTGCAATATACATTGCCGCCGCCGAAGCAGCAGTGCCGAGCCCCGCACTGTGCCAGAGGAGGCAGTCGACGAGGAATACGGAGAGTATTGCGGCGACTATTGCATATGCAATGTCGCGCATTGAAGCTGCGCGTCGGGGAACGGCGGCGCTTTGGGGATGATCGGGAGCTGCGGCAGCGGCCGTGCCGTCGGGACATGACGGACGCTGAGCCGAGCGACCGATGCCGAGGAGTACCTGCGGCGGGCGCATGGACACTTTTGCGCCGACGCTTGCGGCGGGGGTATGTTTGATATGGTAGATTGCCGCGCCCGGTGTTTTGGCAGTTGCATCTGCAATTTCCCCGCTTTCCGCGGCAGGTTCCGCGGTCGGCGCATGTGCGCTCGCGCTTTGTCCGTCCGCAGCGGGAGCTGTTGAAAGCTGTCCGCTTTGCTCCTCGGCAGCGCCGGTCGGGGCGACTGCTTCGCTTTTTTCACAGAGTTCACCGTATTTCTGTTCTTCCATAACAGTTCTTCCTTTCTCAAATACATGTCGCCGACAACGCTTATCTGTCTGCGGTGCGGTATCTTCGGGCTTTCGGTGTCGGTACTATATTAACTGTACCATTCAGCTTATCAACGTGCGGCATATTCAATCCGGTCTGTATTCCAGTATGTCGCCGGGGGTACAGTCGAGATATCTGCAGATAGCCTCAAGGGTGGAAAAACGTATTGCCTTTGCCTTGCCCGTTTTGAGGATGGAGAGGTTTGCCGGGGTTATGCCTATTGCGGCGGCAAGCTCGTTTGACGACACCTTTCGGCGCGCCATCATTACATCAATGTTTACAACTATCAACGCCGTCACCTCATATCGTAAGACTGTTTTCTTCCTTGATGCCCGCCGCTGCCGTAAAGCATATGCGTACAACGCGTACCACAAGAAACAGCATGAGCATGGCTCCGCTTACAAACCACAGCGGCATGTACCACGCGCCGCCGACGCCGCAGATGAGCGCAACGGTGAGGCAGCACCAGGAGATTATGCCCATGTATGTACTGTTTCTGCGCAGGAATGCCTGATCACGGTACACGTTCAGCGTAATGCGCATAAGGCAGTACAGCGCCGATGCCGCTGGCAATGCGCAGGCGTAAAACGAATACAGTATGGCGGATTTGCCCGCTTGGTCAATGCTGCGGTACTTTGCATATACATCCGCTGTATGCGGTGCGAAAATGCACAGCAGCACGAGCAGGAGCGCGCAGACGCATATGGCGGCGGCGCAAAGGATAATGGACGTTTTTTTCATAAATACACCTCACATAAAAATGCCGATAAAATTACCGTATTTTCCGATCTGCGGTAATTATATCAGCATTTTTATCGTTTGTCAATAATTTTTATGCGATTATTGATAATTTTTATCTGCGGAGCAGACAAAGATTACAGCTCGCCCACGATCCCGTTATAGGAGCATTCAAGCAGCAGCGTGGTCATGGTATCAAGCGAGCAGGGTTTTCCGTTTCTTATCCACTCGGCGTACACAGCCGTTGTTCCGCCCAGAAGATAGTCGATTTTCATTTCCGTTACAAGCTTTTCGTCCTCGGGGGCGTTTATGCTCAGCAGCACCTGCTCTTTGAAAACGCGCTTGATTTTTTCCGCAATGAAGTTGTAGTTGCGTACGGAGACCATATTTTCGAAAAACGATGTGTTGCTGGAATACAGCTTGTCTATAAACAGCATGAAAAGATACGGCGTCAGCCCGTATTCGTCTATCATGCACTGCTGCAGAAATTCGCGCAGGTTTATTATGAGCTCGTCCTCAAGCTCGTTTACGATATCCTCGATGCCGGTATAGTGGGCATAGAATGTCTTTCTGTTTATGTTAGCTTTGTCCGCCAGCTCTTTTATGGTGATCTTGTTGATGGGCTTTTCGCTGAGTAGCGCAAACAGCGCCTCCTGTATGGACTTTTTGGTTTTTTGAACTCTTATATCCTGTTTTTCCATATTTTCCTCCGCTTTTTTCTCGGTAAAGTAACATATTTTGCAGAAACTGTCCATTGACAAAGCTATTGTGTTTGATATAATTATATCGTATTTCGGGACGAAAAGCAACATCTGTCCCATAAAATACATATGTGAGTTTTCGGAAACGGAGGTGTTTCGGCAAGTGGCAAAAACAGGTCTTGTTCTTGAGGGCGGCTCTTTCAGAGGCATATTCACGGCGGGCGTGCTGGACTGTCTTATTGAAAACAACGTAAGCTTTCCTTATGTTATAGGCGTATCCGCAGGCAGCGGCAACGCTGTGAACTACATAGCGGGTCAGAAGGGACGGACGCAGAAGGTCATTATGCACGAAAACGCCGAGCCGTATTTCGGCGTTGATCAGATGCTGAAAAGCAAAAAGCTGCTCGACCTTGACAAAATGCTTTTCGACTATGCCTACGACCAGATCCCCTTTGATTTTGACGCGTTTTTCGCGTCGGATACCGAAAGCGAATTTGTTGTGGCTAACTGTGAAAGCGGACGAGCCGAATACCTTACTTCCGGCAACGACCCCGACAGGCTTCTCAATCTGTGCAAAGCCTCGTGCTCCGTTCCCGTTATAAGCCAGCCCGTGGAAATAGACGGCAGTTTTTATCTTGACGGCAGCATAATAGACTCCATTCCCGTAAAGCGCGCCATGAAAAAAGGCTGCGAGAAAGCGGTGGTGGTGCTCACCCGTATGGACACGGAAACACCCACGGACTATTCTAAAATGAAGCTCATCATAAATCTCTGCTACAAAAACAAGTTCCCCAAGGTGGCAGAGACGATGATAAACCGCAAAAGTGCATACGACAAGCAAATGAAAACTCTCGCCGCGCTTGAAAAGGACGGCAGAGCGTTTATCATTCGGCCGGAGATGCCCAGCATCAGCCATTTTGAGGGCGACGCGGACAAAATGAATGATTTTTACCGTCACGGGCACGCAATTATGGAAAAAAAGCTTGCGGAGCTCAAAGGATTTCTGAATACATAATATAATATGTTGAAAACGATCAAAAAAGCGCTCAGAGCGGTGGTAAAGGCCATCGTACACGCAGGTTTTGCCGTATGGACCGCGCTTACGTGGATAGCGTACCGACCGAAAATTGTGTACGAGGACCCCGTCGTGCGGGAAAAGCTCAGAAATGAAGCGTGCATTCTTGTGGCAAACCACACGAGCCATCATGACGGCTCGTTTATACCTCAGGCACTTTGCCGGTGCAAAATGTATGTTGTCGTGACCACAAAGTGGTACAACAAAAAAGCGCTGCACTGGCTTTTCAAAAACCTGAGATACATACCGATAGATCTCAATAAAATGGACAGCGAATGGATGGAGAGATCCGAAAAAGCGCTGAAGGACGGCTGCAGCGTGCTTATCTTCCCTGCGGGAAAGCTTGTGCGTGACGGCACTCTAGGCGAGCTGCATCCCGGATTTCTCATGCTGGCAAAGTTTACAAACGCGCCTGTAATTCCGCTCATAAGCCGCGGCGGTTACCGACTTTTTCACCGTCAGGAGCTTATAGTGGGTTCAGAAATAGCCTTTGACGTACACGCCAAGGGCAGACCCTCCGTCGTTATGCACGAGGGGGCAGAAGTCTGCAAAGAGCAGATGGAAAAATTGCTTACAAAGCAAATATAATTTCAGAAAGGAAGACAATACGATGAACGAACAGGAACTCAAGATTGCCGAAAAAATCAAGGAGCTGCTTTGCGACAGCCTCGGGATCGAAGCTGACGTGCTGACAAACGACATTCCCCTTTTCGGCGACGGTATCGGACTTGACTCTATCGACTCTCTCGAGATGATCGCCGCTATCGACAAGGAATTCGGAGTATCCATGACCGGCGTCGGCAAGGAGCCCTTCTACAACGTTGAGAGCCTTGCAAAATACGTTGCCGCACACATATAATGCTCCGCAATGCCGCAGAATGACAGCCATTTTGCGGCATTTTATGTAACAGCTTTACGGCACCCTGCCGAACTTTATATATAAATATTTTCTGTGTGCACCGCGCACACCACGGAGGAACAATAACCATGACTGATAACAAAAACCGCTGCGTTATAACCGGTCTGGGACTTGTCTGCGCTATCGGAAACAGCGTTGACGAGGCTTGGAAAAACGCCGTCGCGGGCGTTTCCGGCATAAAGGATACCGACACGGTAGACACAAAGGACTGCTACTCCAAGCTTTCCGCCGAGGTTCGCGGCGCAGACCTTGAAGACTTCAATCACGCCGACGAAATGGACCGTGTTTCAAAGCTTTGCTCAAAGGCGGCAAAGGAGGCTCTCGGTGACGCGGGCTACACTGTCACCGCAGAGGAAAGCCCCCGCGTCAGTGTTATCATGGGCAGCTGTGTCGGCGGAGCGACAAGCATTGAGGATTATTACAGAAACGGCGGCGATGCCGATGATATATTCCGTATGCCGATCTCCTCCATCGCAAATCAGGTCGCATACGAGTTCGGTGCCGGCGGCGTTGTTACAAACATTGCAAACGCCTGCGCCGCGGGCACTATCAGCATTGCCTATGCCTGCGACCTTATAAGAAGCGGCAAGTGCGATGTTGCCATTGCGGGCGGCTCCGACGCGTTTGCCTCCGTTCCCTACGCGGGTTTTCTCTCGCTGCATGCTCTGGCTGCAAACGGCTGCTC
The DNA here is from genome assembly GCA_900555345.1 of uncultured Eubacteriales bacterium. The sequence continues at coordinate 2,374 of USKS01000049.1, read as the reverse complement.
GCCCTTTAACCACTGCGACGGAATCACCCTCGGCGAGGGCAGCGGCGTGCTTATCGTTGAGTCCTACGAGCACGCAAAAGCTCGCGGCGCAAAGATATACTGCGAGGTTCTCGGCTCGGGCATCAGCAGCGACGCTTTCCACATCACCGCTCCCAGACCGGACGGCGAGGGTCAGATGAACGCCATCCGCCGCGGGCTGGAAAGTTCCGGCCTTTGCGAAAAGGACATCGGCTATATAAACGCCCACGGCACGGGCACGGCGAAAAACGACGAAGCGGAGTTTCTTTCGCTTCACACCATATTTGACTCAAAAAACGACGATCTCAGCGTAAGCTCCACCAAGGCAATGGTAGGTCACTGCCTCGGCGCGGCAGGCGCTATCGAAGCCGTATTTGCGGTAAAAGCGCTGACGGATAACACCGTGCCGCCCACTATAGGCTACAGCTTTGACGATATTGAAAAGCTCGCCGAGCGTGCGGGGAATATAGACTTCCGCCCCAATGTATCTCTTAAAAAAGAGCTGCACGCCGTCATGAGCAACTCGTTCGCTTTCGGCGGAAACAACGCAAGCATTATTTTCAGCAAGGACCGCGGCAGCGTTAAAGTCCCCGAGAAAAAAGAAGATGTATACCTTACGGGTATCGGCGTTGTCAGCCCCATAGGAAACAGCGTTGACAGCTACGTTGAAAACTACGAGACCGAGAAAGCGCCAGAGAGCGTATCTCTTCAGTCCGCAGTAGGTCACGCGGATCACGAGGCTTACGGTCTTAAAATGGCTTTCTACCGTAAGCTTGATAAATTCAGCCAGCTGCAGGCGGTTTCCGGCATGGCTGCCATCAAGGACGCGGGACTTGAGATAGATGACGCAAACGCCGCAGATATCGGCATCGTTGTAGGCACCGCCTGCGGACCGCTTTCCACTATTTGCGCTTTCCAGAGAGATCTTGTAAGCGACGGCAATGCCTCAGGCAGCGCCTTCCGTTTCCCCAACACCGTATATAACGCCGCAGGCGGATATCTTTCCATCTGCTCGGGCATAAAGGGTTATAACGCCACTATTACCAACGGCGCGCAGTCGGGACTTCAGAGCATTGCATACGGCTGCGAGATCATACGCTCCGGTAAGAGCCGCGCAGTTCTTGCCACAGGCACGGACGAAAACAGCGATATAATCGAAGAGTTCACCCGCAAGGCGGGATACCTTGCCGACAGCGTTCACGGCGCGTACACCGAGGAAAGCGGCATTGTTCTCAGCGACGGCAGCACATCTCTTATGATAGAGAGCGCCGACAGCGCCCGCGCGAGAGGCGCCGAGCCTTACGCAAAAGTTGCGGGCTACGGAATGTCGCATCATTCCGTTTCGTTCGGAAAGCTCGCGGGCTCCGGTGCGGCGCTTGACGAAAGCATCACTTACGCCCTTGAGGACGCAGGCATGAAGCTTTCCGACATAGACGCAATTGTCGGCTTCGGCAACGGACAGAGCGTATGCAACGAAGAGGAGCTCGCCTCCTACAAGAGGGTATTCGCGGACAGCTTTGCAAATCTTCCCGTATTTACGGTAAAGGATACCGTAGGCGAGGGCAGAGCGGCTGCGGCTTCTCTTTCCGCGGCGCACGCAGCGCTGCTGCTCTCCGGCAGATTTGACGGCATTCGGTGCCCCGCTTACAGGTACGACGGCAGCGCCATGAAGAGCTGCAAGGTCGGCACGGACGGTATAAACAACATTCTCGTGACCTCATACGGCGTCGGCGGATCGTACTGCGCGGTCATCCTCAGCCGCCGCTGAGCAAAGTATTACCGAAATTATTATAAGGACGGATTTGTATATATGAGTAAAATTGCTATTGTTACCGGCGCATCAAAAGGTATCGGACGCGCGTGCGCCATGCGCCTTGCGCGCGACGGCATGACTGTTATCATCAATTACAGCAGAAGCGACGCCGCGGCAAACGCGACAGTTGAAGAAATAAAGGCTGCAGGCGGCAGCGCTGCGGCATACAAGGCCGACGTCTCAGATCCCGAGCAGGTAAAGGCAATGTTCAAAGACATTGCAGACGAGTACGGCAAGATCGACGTGCTTGTAAACAACGCGGGCATCGTCAAGGACGAATATCTGCTTATGCTTACCACCGAGACTCTTGACAAGTGTCTTGACCTTAACATAAAGGGCTATCTTTACTGCGCGCAGCAGGCGGTTCTGAAAATGTTCCGTCAGAAGTCCGGCGTTATAGTGAATATGTCGTCGGTCAGCGCGAAGATGGCGCTTGCGGGGCAGTCCGTTTACTCCGCATCAAAAGGCGCGGTAAACTCCATGACGCAGACAATGGCGAAAGAGCTTGCCCGCTACGGCATACGCGTAAACGCGGTCGCTCCC
>USKS01000048.1 GCA_900555345.1 uncultured Eubacteriales bacterium | reverse complement strand
GAGGCAGATAGTGGAAAATAAAATAACCGAAGAAGCTTTCGCCAAAATCAATGAGGAGCACGATTTTGCTCATGATCCCGTTATCGTCATAAGCGATGAAAACTGGCATCACGGCATCATAGGCATAGTAGCCTCACGCATAACCGAAAAGTATAACCGCCCGAGCATTCTCATATCCTTTGACAGTATGGGAGAAGAGCAGAACGGCGAGTGCCTCGGAAAGGGAAGCGGCAGAAGCGTAAAGGGCATGAATCTTGTAAACGCGCTGACCTGCTGCTCCGACCTTTTGGTAAAATACGGCGGACACGAGCTTGCCGCAGGGCTTTCCATCGAGCGGGATAAGCTTGACGAATTCCGTCAGCGGATCAACGACTACGCCCGCGGCTGCTTTGACACGGAAAAGCCCGAAGTCTGCGCCGAGGCGGAGTGCGAGCTGTATCCCGAGGATACGGATATGAAGCTTGCGGCGGAGCTTTACCGCCTTGAGCCCTTCGGCGTTTCAAATCCCGTGCCGGTGTTTGTAATGTACGATATGAGAGTCGCGCATATATCGTCCGTCGGCGGCGGAAAGCACACAAAGCTGACGCTTTCAAAAAACAATCTCATCATAACCGCCATGTATTTCAGGCGCAGCCCCGCCGAACTCGATCTTTACGAGAACGACAGGGTGGACGTTATGTTCAACCTTGACATAAACGAATATCAGAACACAAAGAGTCTGCAGTTTATTGTAAAGAACATCCGCCTTGCGGATAAACTGAGAAATTATGAGGAGAGCGAGCGCGGGCTGTACGAAAAAATAAACTCTTCCGAGTTTGATTTTTCATCGGTTGACCCTGAGAGCGCCCGTACCATAATCCCCCAGCGCGAGGATTTTGCCGCGCTTTATAATCTTCTCCGCAGAGAACTCAGAATGGAGCACGACACATTTTCTCTGCGCGCGCTTTCAAGCCTTCTTACGGCGTCCGGCGCATCTATGCGATATGTAAAAATAAGATACATCATCCGCGTTTTCCAGGAACTTAATATCCTCGGAGTCGACTGCATCGACGAGGAGAGCGAAGTGTACCGTTTCAAATACATATACGTAAAAACAAAGGCAGACCTTAATAAATCAAATGTTCTCAAAAAGCTGAGAACATCATTTCTCCAGAAACAGGGACAGATATAAATGCTTCAGTACAGCGAAAACGACCCGCGTATGGCTTCTGTCGGCAACCTTATGTCGATGCTTAAGGCGAGCGGGAAAAAATATGATATAGATAAAATACGCAAAGCGTATCTTTACGCGGCGGATCTGCACGAAGGGCAGTTCCGCAACAGCGGAGAGCCGTATATAATCCACCCTATTGCCGTCGCCGAGATAGTTGCGGCGCTGGGACTTGATACGGACTCCATATGCGCGGCATTTCTTCACGATACGGTTGAAGACTGCTCCGATAAGACTAATATAGAAACTATAGAAAAAGAGTTCGGACCCGACGTGGCAATGCTTGTATCCGGCCTCACAAAGATGGTGGATATAAACATTGAGGATAAAGAAGAAGCGCAGATGGAGAACATCCGCCGTATGCTTCTCGCCATGTCCAAGGATATAAGAGTCATATTCATAAAGCTCTGCGACAGACTGCACAACATGCGCACTCTTGACGCAAAGCCGGAGAGCAAGCGCCGCACGACTGCGCTTGAGACCATGCACGTGTATGCGCCTCTTGCACACCGTCTCGGTATGCAGCGCATAAAGCAGGAGCTTGAAAATCTTGCGCTTTTGTACCTTGACCCTATAGGATACGCCGAGGTCACGCGACATATAGAGGAAAAATATGGGCAGAACCGCGACTTTATTGAAAACGTCCGCAAAAACGTTTCGGATGTTCTTGAAAAGTACAATATATCTTTCACACTTGAGGGCAGAGTCAAAACGGTATACAGTATATACCGTAAAATGTACAACCAGTCTAAGGAGTTTGACGAGATATACGACTTCTACGCGCTTCGTATAATTGTGGAGACGGAACTTGAATGCTACACGGCGCTCGGTATAATCCACGAGATGTACAAGAGTATGCCCGGACGTTTCAAGGACTATATCTCCACTCCGAAGCCCAACATGTACCAGTCCCTGCACACAACGGTCGTCGGCGGGCGCAAGATGCCGTTTCCGTTTGAGGTGCAGATTCGTACATGGGAGATGCACCGTATCGCGGAATACGGCATTGCGGCGCACTGGCGCTACAAAGAGGGCGGCGGCGCGGCGAACGACTTGGATTCCAAGCTCTACTGGGTGCGGCAGATTCTGGACTGGCAGAGCGACACGCGCGATTCCCGCGAATTCCTGGATACCCTGAAAACCGACCTCTTCTCCGAGGAAGTGTTCCTCTTCACCCCCAAGGGCGACGTCATCGCGCTTCCGCAGGGATCGACCCTTATCGACTTCGCGTATGCCATACACTCTCAGGTGGGCAACAGAATGGTCGGCGCGAAAATCAACGGCATGATAGCGCCTATCGACAAATGCCCGCAGAACGGCGAGATAGTCGAGATCATAACCTCCGCCGCCTCCAAAGGCCCCAGCCGAGACTGGCTGAAGATAGTAAAGACAGGCGAGGCGCGCAGTAAGATACGCCAGTGGTTCAAGAAAGAAAAGCGCGGCGAAAATATCACCATAGGCAGAGCCGACCTTGACAGGGAAATAGGCAAAATTTCAAAGAGAACAACTGAGGCTCAGCGCACGGAGATAATCGCGGGCGTTGCCCACAGAGTGGGTATGCAGGACGCGGACGATCTGTGCAACGCACTGGGTTACGGCGGCCTTGCCATGAGCAAGATACTGCCTAAACTCCGCGATGAAGTCGAAAAGATCGTAAAACCCGAAGAAGAGCCTCATGCTATTGAAGCGCACGAGGTCAAGACCGCGGCAGCACCCGGCAGCGGTAAATCGGGCGGTATCATCGTGGACGGCGAGCGCGGCTGCGCCGTTAAATTCGCCAAGTGCTGCAACCCCCTGCCGGGAGACCCAATTATCGGCTTTATAACCAAGGGCTACGGCGTTTCCATACACAAGCGCGACTGCCCCAACGTTATAAACGGCATGAAAAACGAGGACTTTTTCCACCGCTGGATACGCGTCGAGTGGGACGTTTCCGAAATGCACAAGGGTCAGCAGAACGTATACGAGGCTATGATACAGATATACGCGGACAACGATATATCCGTCATTGCGGGCATAACGTCGGCTCTTGCCGAAATGAGAGTTTCCATACTCCAGATAAATTCCCGCAAGCACGGCGAGGACGAAACGGCGATAAGCCTGAAATTCGCCTGCAAGGATACATCGCATTTTAATTCCGTTGTGTCGAGACTTAAAAACGTTCCTCATGTAAATACAGTGATTCGAGGCTTTAACTGATGATTGCCGTACTGCAAAGAATAAGATCATGCTCCGTCACGGCGGACGGCGAGCCGTATTCCGAGTGCGGAGCGGGGCTGCTCGTTCTGCTCGGCGTTTCAAAAGACGACGGCGAGGAGGATGCTAAACTCCTCTGCGAGAAAATATCGGTTCTTTGCATTTTCTGCGACGGTGACGATAAAATGAATCTTTCCGTTAACGATATCGGCGGCAGCGTTATGATAGTTCCCAACTTTACGCTGCTTGCTTCGTATAAAAAGGGAAAGCGGCCGGACTTTATGTACAGCGCCCGCCCCGAGGAGGCAGAAAAGCTTTTCGACTTTTTCTGTGACACTATGGAAAAGCTTGTTCCGAACGTGTGCCGCGGAAAATTCCGCTCGGATATGCAGGTCTCCCTTGTGAACGACGGCCCTGTCACAATAGTCTGCGACAGCCGCGTTCTGAAAGGTGAACGCAGCATATGACGCTTATAACGGATTCATCTGTCAGTAAGTACAGCGCCCAGGCACTGGTGCTGCTGTTCTTTCCCGGCTCCGGCTTTCCCGAGGACGCAAGCGGCGGCGAGCCTGTAGTAGAGCTCTCGGTGTCCGAGGACGGCGGAGTGCTCACGGGCAGGGCTGAGATAAAAGAAGGTGAGCGGCGTGTCGAGCGCTTCTTTGCTCCCGACGCCGAAACAGTCGGGCGCTCCGACAGAAAACGGCTTTGCAATCTAGCGGTCGGCGGCGCTTTGTATCTTGCGGGTACGGAGTTCTGCGGCGTTACCCCTCCGTGGGGCATCCTTACGGGAGTTCGTCCCGCCAAAATGTGCCGCGATATGCTCGAATGCGGCGTTACGGCTGCCGAGACGGAGCATATTTTGTGCCATGACTATTTCTGCACACCGGACAAAGCGCACCTCGCCGCAGAAACGGCTGTGCGCGAGGCGGCAGTTGTGTCCGCGGACGAGAAAAAGAACTGCAGCGTTTATATCGCAATACCTTTTTGCCCCACAAAATGCTCGTATTGTTCTTTCACGTCCTTTTCCTCTCCCAGGCTTCTCTCACTTATCCCGGACTATCTTGAGCGGCTGTACGAGGATATAAGAAACACTTTTGCGATCATTAAAGCAGAAGGCCTTAAGGTCTCCACCGTTTATATCGGCGGCGGCACACCGACCGTGCTTGATGAAGCCCGGCTTGAAGCTCTCCTGTCTGCGGTCTGCCGCAGTATTGACCCCGCGTCTCTCAGAGAGTTCACCCTTGAGGCGGGACGCCCCGATACAATAACGGCTGAAAAAATGAGAATCGCGAAAGATTTCGGCGTAACAAGAGTCAGCGTAAACGCGCAGACAATGAACGGCGACGTGCTGAAAAGTATCGGCCGCCGTCATACTCCCGAGGATTTTCTCCGGGCTTACGGCATTGCCGCCGCAAGCGGCATACGCGATATAAACGTCGATCTTATAGCCGGGCTGCCGGGCGAGAGCGCTGAAAGCTTTTCGGCATCCTGCGAACGAATCATATCTCTTGACCCTACAAACATAACCGTCCATACCTTTTATGCGAAAAGGGCGGCTGAAATAGTCAAAAGCGAAAAGGGAGTATACCGCGCAAAGGATACGACGGCAAGCCGTGCAGTGTCCGTGGCGCACGCGTCTCTTCTCGAAGCGGGATACCGTCCGTACTATCTGTATAAGCAGAAAAACACGGCAGGTAATCTTGAAAACGCGGGCTTTTCCAAGGTCGGGCACGAGGGAATATACAATATCCTCATGATGGAGGAGATACATACAGTCTTCGGCATCGGCGCGTCGGCTATGACAAAGTTCGTAAGCCCCGCGGACGGCGGCGGCAAGATTCGCCGCCTTTGCGAGACGAAATATCCGTATGAATACCTTGATCCCGCCAAAAACAGCGCCGAGAGACACTACAGCGAGCTGTCGGCGGCTTGCAGAGCCTTTTACGCGGCTGCGGCGGGCGATAAAAATACAAACGGGTCGTTTGCGCCCAAACAGACAGGCAATGAAAATATATGATAGAAATCAACAATATTTATAAAGACGAAAACGAGGCGAAGGCGTTTATCGGCGAGTGCGAGGCGGCTTTTGAAAAAAAGCTTTCTGACATTGCCGCGGATATAATGGCGTGCGAAAGCGTCAGATACCTGACCCTTGCGGGTCCCACCTGCTCGGGAAAGACCACCACGGCGGAAAAGCTCACATTTTATTTTTCCAAAGGACGGCGGCACGCGAGAGTTATATCCATAGACGATTTCTACTACGAAAAAGCCGAGATGGACGCGCTGGGCGTTACCGATATAGAAGGCCCCGAGGCAATAAACACGGGACTTTTCAGACGGTGCGTCGAAAAGCTTTCAAAAGGGCTGCCCGTCTGCCTTCCCACATTCGATTTTACCACAAGGACAAGAGCGGCGCTGACGGAATATATTCCGCGCACCGACGATATTTATATATTTGAGGGTATACAGGCTGTGTATCCCGAAATTACCGATGTCATAAAGCCTTACGGCACAAAAGGAATATTTATAAACGTTTCCGAGGATGCCGAGGTGCTAGGCAATCATTTTGAAAAAAACGATCTGCGGCTCATGCGGCGAACCGTTCGCGACTACTATCACAGAGGCGCGACGGTGGAGCTTACCATGCAGCTGTGGGGCGGCGTGCGCGATAACGAGGAAAGAAACATCTTTCCCATGACGTCCGGCAGCGACTATATTATAAACTCCATGCTGCCGTATGAAATATTTCTTATAAGCGATTATTACCGCGCCGTTACAAACGGCTATTCGAAAGATGCAGTAATGGCAGGCAAGGTATATTCGCTTAGAGACAAACTGTGCTGCACCGACGGCAGCGCCGTAAAGCTTTCCATGATACCGGAGCATTCCGTGTTCCGCGAATTCGTGGTCTGAAAAAAGCACCATTTCGAAAAGAGCAGCCCGAAGGCTGGGTAAGGAGTCTGTGTGAAAAACAAAAATCCCGAGACCCTCAGAAACATGAAAACCAAGAACACCTCAAAGCTGTTCTTTTCGGGCGTCATTGTTCTGACGGCCACTAACCTCATTGTAAAAGCCATAGGACTCATGTTCAAGATCCCCATGAACCACATCGTGGGCGATGAGGGCATGGGCTACTATAACTCTGCCTATACGTTCTATACATACCTGTACATGGTATCAACGGCAGGTCTGCCTACTGCAATATCCATCATGATATCCGACAGCCGCGCAAAACGTCAGCTGAAGCAGGCAAAGAGCATATACCGCATAGCAATGACCGTATTCTGCATAATAGGTGTTGTGTCAATGCTTATAATGTTCTTCGGCTCGTCTCTTATGTCAAAGGCTATCGGGGCGGAGAACACTAAGTATTCCATAATGGCAATAGCGCCCACACTGTTCTTTATCTGTATCGCAAGCGCCCTGCGCGGATATTTCCAGGGCTATCAGCAGATGGTGCCTACGGCAATATCTCAGTTCCTTGAGGCTGCCTGCAAGCTCGGCATCGGTATAGTATTTGCAAAATATGCCATAAGCCAGGGCTATGAAATATATATAGTCGCGGCGTATGCCACCGTAGGTCTTACATCGGGCGCGCTGCTGAGTATGCTGTTCATGATGTTCTCAAAGCTTTTGTTCAAAGAGCAGCAGTACGACGCGGAGTATATAGCGCAGGGCGAGGACGACTCGGTGCTACCGAAAAAAACGCTGCTCAAAAAGCTTATTCTCATAGCGCTGCCCATAACCATCAGCGCGTCTGTAATGAGCCTTACAAATCTTATAGACGCTGCCATCGTGCAGAGACTGCTGCAGTCCACAGGACTCAGCCAGGTCGCCGCAACGGAGCTGTACGGCAACTATACATCCCTTGCGGTGCCTATGTTCAACCTGCCGCCGGTGCTCATATATCCCATATCCTATTCCATAGTGCCTCTGCTCACTGCCGCAAAACAGCGCGGAGACCGGGAGCGCTGCCGCATCATTTCGGAATCCTCCATGAGGATCGCAATGCTTGTGGGCATCCCCTGCGGTCTGGGACTTTCGGCGCTTTCCGAGCCTATACTCAGCCTGTTCTATAAGCAGGAGTCGGTAAAGCTCGCGTACCCGCTGCTCTCGATCCTCGGACCCTCGACGGCGTTTATATGCATACTCTCCGTTACGAACGCCATACTGCAGTCGGCGGGATATGAGCGCAAGCCGCTTATTTCCATGCTTTGCGGCGCATGTGTCAAGATAGTCACAAATTTCTTCCTCATTCAGTATATCGGCATGAAGGGAACACCCGTTTCAACATTCCTGTGCTATCTTACCGTGACTATACTGAATATCCACTTCATTCATAAGTATGTCGGCATAATGCCGAAGCTTTCGGGTCTGTTTGTAAAGCCTCTTGCCGCGGGCGCCGTGTGCGCCGCAAGCGCGTTTTTCGTGAACAGACTGCTCGCCGCTCATATCTCCTCAAAGATAGCCGTTATCGCAGCTATCCTTGCGGCCTGCGTTGTGTACCTCGCGATGCTCTTTATCCTGCGCGCGGTTGACGGAGAGGATATAAAGCTCTTGCCCAAGGGTCAGAAGATATACGCGATAATGCGCAGAATGAAACTTGTAAAATAAGAACATGAAAGATAAAGAAACACTCGTAGGAGAGAAAACTCACGATTTCGAATCACTTGTTTCTCTGACAGAAATACTCAGGAGTCCCGATGGCTGCCCGTGGGACAGGGAGCAGACGCACAAAAGCGTCCGACCCTGCCTTATTGAGGAAGCCTACGAGGTCTGCGAAGCCATAGACACGGACAATGCCGTTCTCATGCGCGAGGAACTGGGGGATCTTATGTTTCAGGTCATGTTTCACGCCGAGATCGAAAAAGAAAAGGGAACTTTCGATATAGGCGGCGTGATAGACGGCATATGCGCGAAAATGATTGCCCGCCATCCCCACGTTTTCGGAGATACGGCAGTATCGGGCAGCGCGGAGGTGCTCGACAACTGGGACGCTATAAAGAAAAAGGAAAAATCGCTGAAAAGCCCCGATGAGGAGCTCACCCGCATCCCCAA
>USKS01000047.1 GCA_900555345.1 uncultured Eubacteriales bacterium | reverse complement strand
TCAAAACATAGATCCCCGCAGGTGTTCTGCGTTTCCATTTCGTGTGTTCCTTTCTTTTACATTTATCGCGGCGGTCTGCCGCACTTCAGATCTTTACCTCAAAGCGCTTTTTGCATCTGGGGCATATGACAGTGTGTCTGCCGCGCCGCTTGGGAAGGCGCAGCATTGCTTTGCAGTGCGGGCATTTTCTGTATCTGTAGCCCTTTATGTCGCGTATGCGGTTTTTCTGAAGAACAAAAAAGTTTTTGATTTTTTTGAATATGTTTTTGAAAAACTCGTTTTCGCGGCGCCGTGCGTAGATGTTTTTTGAAAAGCATCTGAAAAACATATATCCCACGCTTGCAAGCTGAAGCACGAGAAGAACTATTGAAAGTATAAGATTTGTCGAGAACAGCCGCGCTATCCAGAACACAAGAAACAGCGTAAGCAGGGCATAGTATAAGCCGTCGATCCCGTATCTTCCGTAGAAAAACGATCGGACTTTGTTCCAGAATCCCATATAGACCTCCGAAAATGTATTTATACTAAATCTATTTTAGGCAAAATGTATTTCATTTTATATATCATTTTATTAACAATTTGCAAAATGAGGGAGGCGGGAGGAGCAAAGCGTCAAATATTTTTGCCCTCGGTTGCAATTTCGGCTTTTGTGTGCTACAATACAAAAAGTAACAGATGCGGAGGAGACCGTGATATTCGAAAAATGGCTTGTGCCGGATACGGTGCTTGAGGATTTTACAAAGCTTACACCGGAGGCGGTGCGCACAATGGGCGCACGTATCATACTGAGCGATATTGACAACACCGTTGCGACTTATGACGATCCGACACCGCCGCAGCGTGTTTTGCAGTGGCTTGAGGATATGCGCCTCGGCGGAGTTGAGGTTGCGTTCGTTTCAAACAACAACGCCGAGCGGGTAGAAGAGTTTTGCCGCGGACTTGACTGCATTCATATCGCAAAAGCCGGAAAACCCAAAACCCGGGCGCTGAAAGCAGCGCTTGCGGCGGCAGGGGCTGAAAAGTCAGAGGCGATCCTTCTGGGAGATCAGCTTCTTACGGACTGCGCCGCAGGCAAGCGGCTCGGTATCCGGGCGGTGATAGTGCCGCCGATAAAGGACAAAAAAACCTTGTTTTTCCGCTTTAAGCGGCTTTTGGAAATACCTTATATGAAAAAATACGCCCGACTTCACGCGGACGGTAAATAATAATCAGATAATAAAAGAAAGAAGGATAAATATCATGTCAGAAAGACTTACGGCGCTCCGTCGCCTTATGGCGGAAAGAGGCTTTGACGCTATCCTTGTCACGAGCCCCGAAAATCATCTTTATATGTCAGGCTTCAACAATCCGGACGGAACGCTGCTCATCACCTCCGACGCGGCTTTCGCTCTTCAGGATTTCAGATATATCGAGGCGGCAAAGCGCGAGATAAACCCCGACGATTTCGATGTTGAAATGCCCACCGTGCGCATAGGTGCGTGGGTGGAGGAGGCTCTTTCCGCGGCGGGCTGCAAGATCCTCGCGTATGAGGACGCAAAGCTTACCTGCCGTCAGCTCGAGACTTTCAGAAAGGCTATTCCCTGCTGCGAGCTCGTACCCGCGGGAGACATATTCACCGATCTTCGTATCGAAAAGGACGAGGACGAGGTGGAGTGCATTGTTAAAGCGCAGCGCATCGCCGAAAAATCCTTTGCGGAGCTTCTGCCTCTCATCACATATGACTGCACGGAAACATACCTTGCGGCGCAGCTTGAATTTTTGATGAAGAAGAACGGCAGCGAGGGCATAAGCTTTGAGACCATTGCCGTCAGCGGCAAGAATTCCTCCTCCCCCCACGGCGTTCCCAGAAACGTAAAGATCGAAAAGGGCTTTATGACCTTTGATTTCGGCGCCATGATAGGCGGATATCATTCCGACATGACCAGAACCGTGGTCATCGGCAAAGCAGACGATGCAATGCGCAACCTTTACAACAAGGTGCTGGAGGCTCAGTGCGCTGTCCTCGATGTCATCAAAGAGGGCGAGTCCCTTTACAAAATGGATAAGATCGCCCGCGATATTATCGACGCTTGTCCCGAGTATATGGGCGCTTTCGGCCACTCTCTCGGTCACGGCGTCGGTCTTGAGATCCACGAGGCTCCCAACCTTTCCATGGCGTCCGGCGACGGAAAGCTCAAGGCAGGCAACGTGGTGACGGTCGAGCCCGGAATATACCTTGAGGGCAAATACGGCTGCCGCATCGAGGACATGGTTTATATCACCCCCGGCGGCGCGGAAAACCTTACAAAGTGCCCCAAAGAGCTCATAGAGATATGAAATTGCCGCTTTTTTGCAAAAAATCGCCCGAGACTATTGCAAAACGGCACGATATATATTAAAATATCCGTAGTATTTTTTACATTTTACATTTTATTGAAAGGAGCTATCCCGCAGGGGATAACTGAATTATGGTAGTAGCAGGAGATTTCAAAAACGGAGTAACGTTCGATATGGACGGACAGGTAATGCAGGTGATCGAGTTCCAGCACGTAAAACCCGGTAAGGGCGCGGCATTTGTCCGCACAAAGCTGAGAAACGTTATCACCGGCGCCGTAGTGGAGAAGACCTTCTCTCCCACGGATAAATATGAGGACGCGCGCATCGACCGCAAGGATATGCAGTATCTTTACAACGACGGCGACCTTTACTATTTCATGGATATGGAAACATTCGAGCAGATCCCCCTCAACAAGGATAAGCTTTCCGACAACTTCAAGTATGTCAAGGAAGAAATGATCTGCACCATCAAGTCCTATAAGGGCAATGTGTTCTCCGTAGAGCCCCCCATGTTCGTTGAGCTCGAGATCATCGACGCGGAGCCCGGCGTAAAGGGCGATACCGCAACAGGTACAACAAAGAACGCTACGGTCGAGACCGGCGCGGTTGTCCGTGTGCCTCTGTTCATCAATCAGGGCGAGCGCATCCGTATAGATACCAGAACAGGCGAGTATCTCGAAAGAGCGTAAATTAAGGAGACGGTATATAATGACCATAAGCGAAAAGAGCGCATATCTCAAAGGGCTTGCCGACGGGCTGAAGCTTGACCGCGAAACTGCCGAGGGCAGACTTATAGGCGAGCTTATCGATCTTGTTTCCGAGATAGCAACCACGGTCGAGACCATTGACGGCGAGACCGAGCACCTTTCCGACTACGTTGACGAACTTGACCAGGACCTCGGTGAACTTGAAGAATACGTTTTCTCCGACGACTGCGACCTTGATTGCTGCGACGACGATGACGACGGCGACTGGGAGTACGGCGAGTACGACGACGAGGACGAAGGCTGCGACGGAGTCTGCGAGGGCTGCAGCGGCTGCGAGGACGGCGGAGAGAGCGAGGACGTGTTTGACGTTGACGCGGAGGGCATGAGATGCCTTATCTGCGAGAACTGCGGCGACACTATATGCTATGACGAATCGATCGATCCGAAAACGATAACTTGTCCCGCATGCGGAAAACCCGCGGTAAATTGTGAAGACAAATAATGACAAAGAGACCGCAGACGGCGGTCTCTTTTTGCGTATCTCACTAAATCAACACCGATACGACAAAAATACTGTTCATATTACGCAAATAATTATTATGAAATAATGAACTTTTTTGGTATTCTATTGACAAAACGGTAACCTAAATATATAATGACAATGTAAAGTTGCCGAAGTATATCCGGCAGCAAAATCTTAACGGAGGTTTTCGTGATGAGAAAATCAATTTCACTTGTTCTCGTTGCCGTAATGCTGTTCGCAGCAATTGCAGTTGCAATCCCGACAAGTGCAGCAAGCGCAAAGAACATAGACTATGTTGAAGCGCAGTATTTTACATCGGCACCTACGATCGACGGATACATATCCGAGGCAGAGTGGGGCGAGTATACAGTAATGGTAGAGGCAACGGACTGCGAAACGAAGGACGGATCCTCACCGTGGAAGTTCTTCCTTTACTGGAGAACGGGTGATAAGAACGACTACAGCAGCTGGTACTACTATCTGTGGCTGAGATGGGATGAGAACTATTTTTACATAGGACTTAAGAACTACGATCCCGATATACACAGCCTGAAGAACGGAACAACGAACACATGGGACGGCGACGCGCTTCAGACAAGGATCGACCCCATGGGACCCAACGCGGCAGTACAGGGGCAGGAATTCACCGTAACGGGAGATCTTAAGAAGCCCTGGTCCGGAGAAAAGACCGTACCCGATTTTCTGTTCGGATATGTAGAGATAGCAGGCGGATTTTCCGAGGCATGGGAGAACAGTGCCAATAAGGGTATGACCTCATTTTCGGATAACGCACTCGGCGTATCAAAGACAGTGGTGGCACCCGCAGGTTCGGACTATTCGACCGATACAAAGGCAGGCATCACGACATATGAGATAGCTATACCTTGGGCATATATGAAGCTCACAGACAGGAGAAAAAGACCTGTGACCGAGCTGACATACGAAGAGTACAGCTATCTGAGTAAACCTAAGGGCGGTATCGGCAGAGAGTTCGGTATGTCCGTAGCAGTCCTTGATGACGGCAACAACGGCGACCCCAAGTGGGACGCATTTATGACATGGGGCTCCGGTATCTGCAACGCACAGCAGGAAGAGGGCGCAAAGACCTGTACCGGTTCCAACAGCGTGACACTTTCCGATAAGAAGTTTACTCCTCAGTCGGGCTATAAGACCTACGATCCTTCGAGCCTTCTCGACGCGAAGTTCGGTACATCCGGATACGATACGCCCGGCACATACTACGACTATCTTGCGGGCGATACATATAAAGAAACGAGACTTGACTACGCCGGCCTTTCCGCGCTTACATATGACGACGAGTCGGACAAATCCGTATGGGGCAGCAGGCAGACGGGCGGCAATGCCGGCAGGATAACGGATATCGGAGCGCCCCACGGCAACGTGCTTGAGTATGCCGCGGGTGACCCGCTTCCGCAGAACACGCTCGAAACTGTCGACGACAGCAGCGGCGCCGTATACAGATACCCCACGTCGTTTACATTTGAGTTTGATATTCAATACACGGGCACGGAGCTGTTTGAGAACAACTATGCGTCGGCGCTGTTCAACTGGTTCGGCGGTACAAGCGGACGGGCATTTCGCTGCGGATATTTCTTCAACGACGGCATGTTCGAGATAGTAAACGACATAGGCGCCGACGGCGCTGCCCCCACAATGCTTGCATCCTGCAAATATGATCTTGAGCTCGGAAATTGGTACAGGTGGCGCTTTCAGTTTGATAACGAATCGTGCACGGCGCGCTTTTGGATAGACGATCTCTCGACCGATGACGATAACTCGGGCGGTAGCGAATGGGGCAAAATGATATTCAATGTGTGCAACAGATATTTTTACTATTCCGACCCGACGATGCGGGAGAACGGCGCCGTGCTCACGTTCAGGCGCATGAACGTACAGTGTATGTTTGACAACGTGCGCATATACAATTTCGCAAGCTATAAAAATATCGCCCGCCCGGATGAGACTACCGGCGCAACGGACGGCGCGCGCGAGGAGCAGGGCGGCGGAGATCTTACGCTTGACGGTGCATACAGACGCGACGGTACATGGCACATTCCGATCCGATTCAAAGAGGAGTACAGAGACGCGCTGAAGCTTTCTTTTGAGATCCGATTTGATCCCGCTTCGGCGAACTTTGCGGGCATCACGCCGACGGACGGCAAAAACGGCACCGTTGAGGCGGTGCGCGAGGCGGACGGGGTGTACGTCATAACTGTCACGGATACGGGAAAGTACAAAGACATGAGATCCGGCGACGTTATGTTTGAAATACTGCTGCGTGAGCGAACGGAGGGCACAGACATAAACAGTATCGTCAAAAGCCTTACGGACTCATACCTCAGAAGCGTCGGAACTGGGGACAGTTCGGCAGCCGTCTGCGCCGCTTTTGCCGTGTCTCTTGCGGTATGCGCCGCCGTTATATACAGGCGCAGGCGCAAAAGAGTATAGAAAAAGATGGACAGCCGCGCTGTCCATCTTTTTTGCATATAGCTTATTTTGCGAACTGGCTGTTGTACAAATGGGTGTAGAAGCCGTTTTTCTCAAGCAGGCCCGTATGTGTGCCCGACTCTATTATATGTCCGTCCTTCATGACAAGTATCATGTCCGCGTCTCTTACGGTAGAAAGACGGTGCGCGACGATAAACGATGTGCGCCCCTCCATCATTTTGGAAAAAGCGTCCTGTATCTTCATCTCCGTGCGCGTGTCGATAGAACTTGTCGCCTCGTCAAGTATAAGCATAGGCGGCAGGGTCAGCATGACTCTGGCAATGCACAAAAGCTGGCGCTGTCCCTGGGACAGACCGCTGTCGGGACCTATAACGGTATCATAGCCCTTAGGCAGACGGCGTATAAAGCTGTGGGCGTGGGCGCTTTTGGCAGCGGCAATGATCTCCTCGTCGGAGGCGTCCGGTCTGCCGACGGCAATATTTTCGCGAACAGTGCCGCGGCGTATCCATGTGTCCTGCAGGACCATGCCGAAATTTTTGCGAAGACTGTGACGGGTTACGGAATTTATAGGTGTGCCGTCTATAAGGATTTCTCCGCCGCATACGTCGTAGAAGCGCATAAGCAGGTTGATAAGCGTTGTCTTTCCGCAGCCTGTGGGACCGACGATGGCGATCCTCATTCCGGGCTTTGCCGAAAGGCTGAGATCTTCTATAAGAGGCACGTTTGGAGTGTATGAAAAGCTTACATTGCAAAGCTCGACCTGACCCTCGGCGCCCTCAAGCTCGGTGGGACTGTCGGGGCTTTCTTCCGCCTCGTCCAAAAGCTCAAACAGACGTTCTGCGCAGGCGGCGGCGTTCTGCAGCTCCGTTACGACTCCGGATATTTCGTTGAACGGCTTTGCGTACTGCGTTGCGTAAGCAAGCATACATGACAAACCGCCCACAGACAGCGCGGCGGCACCGCCGCGCGAGCCGCTTATAACGGCAATAGCGCCCGCAAAAGCAACGACCGCGTATACGATATTGTTTATTACGCGCGTGGTCGGGTTGACAAGAGAGGAGAAGAACGTCGCGCTCAGCGAGCTTTTGCGAAGCCGCTCGTTTATCTCGTCAAAGCGCTTCATATTTTCCGCCTCGCGGCCGTATGCGCGCACTATCTTCTGGTTTGATACCATTTCTTCGGTAAAGCCTGTCTGCTCGCCGCGGATCGCGGACTGGAGGCGGAACATTTTATATGTTCGTGATGCGATAAAGCGCGCAAGCAGCAGTGAAAGCGGTGTCAGCACAACTACGGCAAGCGCGATCTTCCAGTTAATTTGCAGCATAAACACAAGAGTTCCGATGATGGTCATAACCCCGGTGAAAAGCTGGGTAAAGCCCATGAGAAGTCCGTCCGTAAACTGGTCAACATCGGTTATAATGCGGCTGACCGTTTCGCCCTCCGTGTGAGTGTCAAGGTAAGAGAAGGGAAGATGATGCAGCTTTGCGACCGCGCTGTTTCTCAGGTCTCTTGCAACGTTGTAGGTAATGCGGTTGTTTGCGATATTCATGACCCAGTTGACAAGTGCCGTTGCTCCGATGACGATCGCCGCCGTGATGAGAAGCTTTATAAGAGGGTCAAATTCCACCTGCCCCGCGCCCACTATCCTGTCGATTGCCGAGCCGAACAGCTTCGGCAGGTAAAGCGTCAGCGTAACGCTCACCGCCGCAAGGAGCACCGAGGCAAAAAACATGATCCTGTAATGCCCGATATATTTGATTATTCTCTTGAGAGTATCTTTTTTCATATCAAAATGACCTTTCAGTGTCCTCAGAGTCCGCGCTGTCAGGAAGCATACTGCGAATCGTAAATTTCCTTGTACACGGGGCAGCCTGCGAGAAGCTCTTCGTGCGTTCCGATGCCCGCGACTTTGCCGTCGTCAAGGACGATGACCTTGTCGGCGTTCATAACGGACGAGGCACGCTGAGTCACGATGAACACCGTGGGACGGTAGTCGAGATTTGCGATCTCGTGGCGCATGGCGGCGTCCGTGGCGAAGTCAAGGGCGCTGCCCGCATCGTCGAGAATGAGAATATCGGGACGGCGCACAAGCGCTCTCGCAACGCAAAGGCGCTGACGCTGTCCGCCGGAGAAGTTGCGCCCGCCGCCGTCAACAGGGGTATCAAGTCCGGATTTTTCAAATATAAAGTCATATGCCTGTGCCTTTTTCAGCGCGTCCTTCAGTTCTTCGTCGCTTGCGCCCTCGTTGCCCCAGAGCAGATTGTCACGAACGCTTCCGCGAAATAGGACTGATTTCTGAAAGACCACCGCAATGCGGCGGCGCAGCTCCGATGCGTCCCACAGCTTTACATCCTGCCCGTCAACGGCGACGGTTCCTCCCGAGGCTTCGTAGAAACGGGGTATCATATTTACAAGTGTGGATTTGCCGCTGCCCGTGCCGCCGATAATGCCGACGGTCTGACCCGTCTCAACGGTGAAGGACTCATCCTC
>USKS01000046.1 GCA_900555345.1 uncultured Eubacteriales bacterium | reverse complement strand
TCGAAAGCCCCTCCCCTTCGGGGAGCGGCTTCGCTTTATGGTGCCGGTGGCGGGGACGTCGACTGGGTTCGACCCCCGAACCGTTACTTTCATAAATCGAAAGCCCCTCCCCTTCGGGGAGCGGCTTCGCTTTATGGTGCCGGTGGCGGGGACGTCGACTGGGTTCGACCCCCGAACCGTTACTTTCATAAATCGAAAGCCCCTCCCCTTCGGGGAGCGGCTTCGCTTTATGGTGCCGGTGGCGGGGGTCGAACCCGCACGGTATCGCTACCAACGGATTTTGAGTCCGCCTCGTCTGCCAATTCCAACACACCGGCATATAACAAAAGAATTTTACCACAATTATTGCGGTTTTGCAATATATATTTCGTTTTTTCTTGAAAAACGCCCCGATCGGTTGTATACTTATATCATCAATCACCACGGAGTACAAAATGAAAAAAATATACATAACGGCGCTGCATATGCGTCACGGCGGCGTTGAAATGGCGGTCACTTCCCTTGCAAACGCCTTTGTAAAGCGGGGATATGACGTTGAGATCCTCTGCACATACGATTTCGGCACCTGCGCATATCCGCCTGACGAGCGTGTACGCATAAAATATCTCACAAACGTTCTGCCCAACAAAGAAAGCTTCAAAGCTGCGCTTTCGGCAAAGAAAATAGGCGCGACGATACGCGAGGCGGCGCGCGCCGTCCGCATACTGCGTCTCAAAAAGCGCACTATGGCAAAGGCTGTTTCCGAAATCGACGACGGAGTTATCATTTCCACCAGAAACGAGCACTCCGTGCTTCTCTCGCGCTACGGGCGCCCCGGCGTTCTTAAAATAGCGCAGTTGCATCACGATCACCGCTTTGACAAAAAGCTCATTTCTGATTTTTCAAAGCGATACAAGAATATCGACTGGTTTTTGCTGCTGACGCCGAAGCTTGCCGACGAAGTGCGCAAATTCATGAGCGCAAACACTCACACAAAGATCATCAGTATGCCGAACTTTATCGCGGCAGAAGAGATACCGGAAACATCAGAGATGAAAAAGCAGGTCATTGCGGCGGGCAGGCTGCATCCCGACAAGGATTTTCACTCGCTGCTTCGCATATGGCAAAAGGTCTCCGAAAAGCATCCGGACTATACCCTGAAGATCTGCGGCGAAGGCGATCTCCGCGCCGAGCTTGAAGAGTACGCGAAAACGCTTGATATTTCGGAAAGCGTTGATTTTGCGGGCGCTGTTGACCATAAAACTCTGCTTTGCGAAATGAGCCGCTCCGTATGCTACACGCTGACATCCGTCACCGAGGGTTTTCCCATGGTGCTGCTTGAGGCGCTGTATACGGGTACTCCCGCCGTTGCTTTTGATGTGCGCGTGGGGCTTGATTCCCTTATAGAAAACGATGAAACCGGCTACGTTGTAGACGGGCGCGACGAGGATGAGTTCGCAGAGCGCATATGTGAGCTTATCGACGATCCCGACAAGCGAAAAGCAATGGGGGATGCGGCACGCACGCACGCAAAAGATTTTTCCGAGGATGCTATCATGAAAAAGTGGTGCGGCATCATTGAAGACGGAAAATTCTGACATTTAAAAATCAGTTGGGGGAGGTATGACGCGCGTCATACCTCCCCGTTTATGTGTCGGTCGGTATATCTATATCCGATAAACTGTTATACCGCGGCAGTCGGCTTTTCTTATTGCTATGACCGCTCCGCGGATAAGATACGCCGCCGGGTCCCCTGCGGGACTTCTTCCCACGCATCTCACCTTTGTTTTTTCTATCATTCCGATGTCGAGCAGCCGGCGGCGTATGCCGCTCCCGGCGTCAATGCTGCACACCTGCGCGCATTCTCCGGGTCCGATGTCGGAAAGACAGCATTTTTCCTTCATTATGTCAGACCATGCCTTTCATATTCTCGGGGGAAAAGCTCCCCATAGCATCTTATTCCGGGTCACTTCTTTGTGACAGCACGCAAAATCAAGTCCCTTTTCCTTGACATAAAATAGTGTATATGATATTATTATTATGTATGCTTATGCAGGGGGATTTGACCTTTGGAAATACAGATCGGAAACACGAATATACAGTACACCGACGTAGGCAGCGGCGACCCTGTCGTCATGCTGCACGGCTGGGGCTCCTGCAAGGAGGCCTTCGGGCGCGTCATTACGACCGTCGCCGAAAAGTACAGAGTGATAGCGCCGGATCTTCCCGGCTTCGGCAAAAGCAGCGAGCCGCCAAAGGTTTGGGACGTTGACGGCTTTGCGGATATGGTTGTTCGATTTGTTTCGGCACTCGGGCTACGGAAAATTATACTTCTCGGTCACTCCTTCGGCGGCCGCATTTCGATAAAGCTCTGCGCGCGCGACAACCTTCCCTTTGAGATTGAAAAGCTTATCCTTGTTGACAGCGCGGGCATCATGCCCCGCCGCAGCATAGGATATAAAATACGCGTGGGTGCATACAAAGCGGCAAAAAAGTTTATGAGCACCTCTCTTATGAGAAAGCTCTCCCCCGACGGCGTTGAAAAAATGCAGGCAAAGCGCGGCAGCAGCGACTACCGCAATGCTTCTCCCGTCATGAAGGGATGTCTTGTAAAAGCAGTAAACGAAGACCTTGAACCTCTGCTTGGCAAGATTTCCGTCGAAACGCTGCTCATATGGGGCACAAAGGACGATGCGACTCCCATCGGTGACGCAGAGATCATGGAAAAAAAGATCCCAAATGCGGGACTTGCCGAAATAAATGGCGCGGGTCACTTTTCCTGGCTGGACTCTCCCGCCGTTTTCGACGCAATTATCCGATCATATCTGAAAATATAAGGACTTTTTTATGGAACCGATCATTCTTTCGATATTTACGGCAGTTTATGCCTTTGCCTGCACGGTGAGCTTTATGCGCACCTGCCATATGTTCCAGCTGAACTCGTACAACACATCGGAGCATCTGAAGTGGCAAAAGCGCAATATGGGCACGGCTGTGACAAACATACTCTCTCTTGTACTGGCGCTTGTGTGCTTTGCCGGAGATGCCGTTATGAAATTCGGAACGACCGAAGCGGTGATCCTCCACGCGATCACTCTTGCGGCGCTTTTGCTGTTTGCCCTTTCGGAGCTGCCGAAAAAAGGCGCAAAGACCCCGCTTGTATATACCGCAAGAGTCAAGCGCATGGCGGTGACATATGCGGTGCTCTGCGCGGCGGCAGGCGCCGCGGCATGGCTTCTCGGCGGCGTCGGCGCAGACTATGCTGTAATGCTTCTGGCATATGCGCTGTCCCCCGCGCTTCTTCTCCTTGCCAATGTAATAAACGCGCCCATAGAGGCTGCCGTTCGTCGGTGGTATCTCAACGACGCGCTGAAAATCCTCCGCTCCTGCCAAAATCTAACGGTTATCGGCATTACGGGCAGCTACGGCAAAACCTCCGTTAAATACTTTCTCAACGAAATACTGAAGCAGCGCTTCAACGTACTTATGACACCCGGCAATTACAACACTCCCATGGGAGTTGTAAAGACCGTTCGCTCCTCTCTTCGGGGCTATCACGAAATATTCATCTGCGAAATGGGCGCAAGGCGCGTAGGCGAGATAAAAGAACTCTGCGATATTGCATCACCCAAGTACGGCATTGTCACCTCGGTCGGTCCTCAGCATCTTGAGACCTTTAAGTCCATTGACAACATAATCAAAACCAAGCTTGAGCTTGCAAACAATCTGCAGCCCGGCGGCGCGGCGTTTATCAATGCCGACAACGAATATCTGCGCGACAATATGCCCGCGGGCGCCGTTACATACGGCACCCGTGAGGATGCCGCATACAGCGCAGTGCTCAAAAGCGTTTCAAGCTCCGGCACGCAGTTCAGCGTAAGATACCCCGACGGCAGCGTACATGATTTCGCAACGCAGCTGGTCGGTGCGCACAACGTTACAAATCTTTGCGGCGCAATCGCTATGGCGCATTATCTCGACGTTGACGACAAAGCCATTTACGACGGTGTGTGCCGCATATCCCCCGTACCTCACAGGCTTCAGCTTATAAAGAAGCCCGGCATGATAATTCTGGATGACGCTTACAATTCAAACCCCAGCGGATGCCGTGCGGCGCTTGATACTCTCAGTCGTTTTGACGGCATGAAGATCCTCGTTACCCCGGGCATGGTAGAGCTGGGCAGCGAGGAAGAACGCCTTAACCGCGAGTTCGGCAGCGAAGCCGCCGCTGTGTGCGACCTTGTGATACCCGTGGGACGCAGGCAGGCTGTGCCGATCGTTGCAGGACTTCACGATGCGGGGTACCCTGACGAAAAAATTTTTGTGGCTGACACCATAAAGGACGCAATGGATAAAGTCTACTCCATCCGCTGCGAAGGGGCAAAGATCGTTTTGTTGGAAAACGATCTTCCCGATAATTATTGATACTATATCAGCATAAGAGAGGCGCGATTTTTATGAAAACAAAACTGTGTGTGCTGTTCGGCGGCAAAAGCGTTGAACATGAAATATCGGTTATTTCGGCACTCCAGGCAATGGAGAATCTTGACACTGCCAAATACGACATTTTCCCCGTTTACATCTCCAAGGACGGCAGTATGTATACGGGAGAGGCGCTGCGCGACGCCGCATCGTACAAGGATCTCGACGCAATGTGCAAGGCTTCGCAGCGTGTTATCCTCGTATCGGACAAAGGCAGAACATACCTTGAATGTTACCCCGCAAAGCGTTTCGGTAAGAATACAATAACCGACATTGACGTTGCTTTCCCCATAGTGCACGGCACAAACGTTGAGGACGGCGCCCTCCAGGGCTATCTGAAAACGCTGGGCGTTCCCTTTGTGGGCTGCGACGTGCTTTCTTCAGCCGTCGGCATGGATAAATATGTAATGAAGGCCGTACTTCGTGACGGAGGCTTTCCCGTTCTCGACTGCCTCAGATTCAACAAATACCGCAGCAGCATCCCCGATTGCATTGACGCCATCGAAAAGCGCATAGGCTATCCCGTAATTGTAAAGCCCGTTGATCTGGGCTCAAGCGTCGGTATTTCAAAAGCCGCCGACCGTGACACGCTTGAGACGGCACTCGGCGACGCATTCAACTATGCCGAAAACGTTCTTTGCGAGAGGGCTATTACGGAGCTGCGCGAGATAAACTGTTCCGTTCTGGGCGACTCCGAGAGCGCTGTCGCCTCTGAGTGTGAAGAACCGTTTATGCACGACGAAATACTCAGCTATGAGGATAAATACATGGGCGGCGCAAAAGGCGCAAAAGGCGGCGCAAAAACCTCTCCCGCAAAAGCGGCAGGCTCAAAGAGCGGACTTGAGAGCAGCGGCATGGCGAGCCTTTCGCGCAAGGTGCCAGCGGACCTGACTGATGAAATGCGCGAGCGCATCCGTAAAATGGCTTGTGAAGCGTTTATTCATATGGGCTGCAGCGGTGTATCCCGTATAGACTTTATGATTGATAACGCCACGGAAGAGCTTTATATCAACGAATTCAACACGATCCCCGGCTCTCTTGCATTCTATCTGTGGAAGCCCGTCGGCATGGAATACAGCGAGCTGCTCGACAGGCTGATAGCGCTGGCACTGAAGCGTGCGCGTCTTGAAAGTGATATTACATACTCATTTGACACAAACATATTTGCCATGGGCGCTCCCACCTCGGGAGGCGGCGCAAAAGGCACCAACGGCGCAAAGCTCGACGGAGCAAAGAACTGACGAGTTCCGCACAGCAATATAATAATCGCAAAAGAGCAAGGCTTGTCGTACGGCAAGCCTTGCTCTTTTTCTGCTGATTTATTTATGAGCTGACTGACAGTTTCGGAATGTTCCGCTTCGTGCAGTAAGCGTTGGCATCGGTGCAGTGCTTTTCGCTTTCTTTGTATCGCTGCACATAGGCTCTAGCTTTCTTCGCACTGCCGCTGCACTTTGCCATTTCCCTTTACTCCATACCCGGTTTTTTCGGGTCTTGGGGACTTTTTCCCAAAAAATAAGTCCGCGAGGTGGGATTTATCCCACCTCGGTTCGGAGTGCGGGGTGAATCCCCGCATATATTCCCGCACGATCGGCGCGCGGGTGGACACGAATAAACCTTTGCCAGTGTATACAACAGGTCTGCAACGACATCCTTTCCTCCGCTGCGCCTTGCCTCTTCCCTTTACACCTTACTCGGTTTTTTCGGGTTCTTAGGGCGCTTTTTCTCAAAAAAGCACCCTAAGTGGGGCATGGGGTGAAGCCCCATATATTTTATCCCGCACGATCAGTGCGCGGCGGCACTTACCAAATAAAGTTAGACTTTGCAGCCTCGCCGTTGTCTATCAGAATGTCCTGCGCAGTCATGGAGCGATTTACAGCAGTCACAAAATATGCCCACTCTGCGATCTCCCCCACATCCGCCCAACGGTTAAGCATTGTTTCATTTAAGACAAGCTTCCAAAGCCGCTCGTCGTCTATGATGTGACTGTTAAGATCGGTAATAACTCCGCCGGGAGACAGGCTGTTGGACGTCGCGCCGAATTCAGCGACACGCAGCGCAGTGCTTTTCATATACGCCACCATGCCGCCCTTACTCGCGGCGTACTCGGGAAATTCCGCACCCGTGGACGCGCTTGCGGACGCTATAAACAATACGCTTTTAATACTCGGGTGAATGCCGTATTTCTCGGTTATGCGGATAGTTCCCTTGAGATTAACGTCGATATCGCGGCCGGAATCCTGCACCCCCGCATTGTTGATAAGAATATCCGGCAATCCGATCTCCGGCAGTTCACCGTCAAATATGTCAGCAATATAGTGGCTGTAGTTTACACTGTCGATCGTCTTGTCGAGCACATCGATACCTATAACGGTATGCCCGCAACCGAGAAATTTTTCGCATATAGCCCTGCCTATTCCGTTTGATGAACCCGTAACCAATATCCGCATGTCAGCTTTGCTATGTAATCCAAATACGCTTTGCCGACTCCGTCGCGCTTCCAGCGTCTGCACACGGAGTAGCCGACGGGCGAGAATATGACCTCGCACAAAAGCTCCGCAAGCATGCCTACGATAGAGCATGTTATGCACTGCGTAAGAGACCATCCGAAAAATACTTTACTGACTATAAGCGCAAAGGTCAGATTGTCGGCAAGCTGCCCTATTGCTGTTGAAATGTACGTACGCATAGCGTAAGCGGCGAAGCCGTCGGGATTTTTCCTGAATAGTCTTCCTATGGCAAAATTCAGAAAATTGTTTACGACAGCCGACAGAAGAAACGCAGTAGTGCTGCCGAGCAGCACATACCATGTGCCGCCGAAGGTGTTGTCAAGTGCAGCGTTTATAATGCTCTCACTGCCGGCGACATAAGACTCGCCCCACACGCCGGGGATCTTGCTTGCGGCGAAAAACAAAAGGCAGACGGCAAGGTTTGTAAGCACTGCGGCGACGGAAACCTGTGTCGCAGCTTTAGGTCCGAAGTGCTTGGTGATCACATCCATTGACAAAAAAGAAATCCATGAAACTATGAAGCCGCAATCGAGAGCAAGCCAGCTTACCGGCAGGTCTATACTTTTGTTGGCAAGCAGATTCATCACTATGACCGACACGGCAAACGCCGTAAACATCGGAGCGGGAATGCTTGCAAACAGCAGCTTCAGTTCACGAATTTCGCGTCTGAATGATTTCTTGAAATTTTGCATTGGGGTAAGATCTCCTTGTTTTTTATTTATAAGATGGTTAGGCAAGAAACATCTTATTATTGAATTGGTGTGACGTATCACAAGCAGTATTATAATATACCGCGACGCAAAAATCAAGCGGTTTTGTGATATTCATACTTCATCTGAAAACCCGAAGTATAGAAACAGGGGCTGCCCTAAGGCAGCCCCTCTGAAATATTTGCTTTTCAGAAATCAAGCTTCAGACCGGTTTCTGTGAACTCAGTGCTGGCGCTTTCTTCTTACGATAACAACGGTTGCAGCACCTGCGGCAGCAATAACCAGAGCGATCACTACGAATATGAAGTTATCGCCGGTCCGAGAGTTGCCGTTGGGCTTGCTGTTGTTGTCGGGATTTGTAGTGCCCTTGCCGCCATCATCAACGACCTTATCAGCCTTGTAGGTGAAGACGATCTCGTTGCCCTCAGCCGCGAGAGTCAGAGTCTTTTCTGCAGCGTCTGCAGTGTAGCCCTTGATCTCGATAGCCTTTTCGGTAACGGTGGAAGCCATGGTCTGATCCTTGACAACCTTTGCGGGAGCAAGCTCCTTGCCGTTCTCGTCTACATACTTAACTGTGTAAGTAATATCGGTGTTAGCGGTGAACTCGAAGTAGATCACGTTATCGGTCTCGCCGAGCTGGATCTCTTTCTCTGCGCCGTCATCTGTGGGAGTGTAGCCGGGGATCTCGGGACGCTGAGCCTTGAAGCTGTCGCCCTTGTAGAGACCGTCGGTGGTAGTCTCGGAAATAACTGTTACATCGTTGCCGTTGACGATAACGCACTTAACCGTTGCGGAAACAGTGAGTCTGGGAAGAACTTCATCTCTCAGAACCTCGTCGCATCTTTCGCAAACGATCTTGATATGTCCGTCTGCATCAT
>USKS01000045.1 GCA_900555345.1 uncultured Eubacteriales bacterium | reverse complement strand
TGTTGCAGCAATGCCCGGACGTATAATTACGGCGCTTACGCAGGCAGGCAGTATGAACCCCGTGATGCTGCTCGACGAAATAGATAAGCTTTGCTCGGATATGCGCGGCGACCCCGCCTCGGCGCTTCTGGAAGTGCTGGACGGCGAGCAGAACAAGGCGTTCAGAGACCACTTTGTCGAAATGCCCGTTGATCTTTCAAAGGTCATGTTCATAGCGACGGCGAACTCGCTTGACACGGTTCCCCGCGCTCTGCTGGACCGTATGGAGGTCATTGAGCTTTCCACCTATACAAAAAACGAAAAGCTCTCAATCGCGAAAAATCATCTCATTCCCAAGCAGCTTAAGCGCCACGGGCTCACCCGCCGCAATATCCGCATTTCCGACGATGTGATCTGCGAGATAATTGACGGCTACACAAGAGAGTCCGGCGTCAGAAACCTTGAGCGCGAGATCGCCGCGATATGCCGCCGCGCGGCGCGCATTATGATCGAATCCGGCAAAAAGAGCGTGACCGTCAAAAAAGAAAGTCTCGCATCGCTGCTCGGTCCCCGCAGATTCCTTGACGAGGAAAAGAGCACCGAGGACGAGATCGGAGTCGTAAACGGACTTGCGTATACGTCCGTCGGCGGAGATATGCTGAAGATCGAGACATCCGTCATGGACGGCACGGGAAAACTTGAGCTTACGGGAACTCTCGGCGACGTTATGAAAGAGTCTGCCCGCATTGCGGTAAGCTATATCAGAGCCCACGCCGCGGAGCTGGGCGTCAGCAGCGATTTCTACAAAACAAAGGATATTCATATTCACGTACCGGAGGGCGCGACTCCCAAGGACGGCCCCAGCGCGGGCGTTACCATTCTTTCGAGCCTTGTCAGCACACTTACAGGTACTCCCGCCCGCCGCGACACAGCCATGACGGGAGAGCTTACCCTTACGGGACGGGTACTGCCTATAGGCGGACTGCGCGAAAAGTCAACCGCGGCGTGGAACGCCGGGATAAAGCGCGTGCTTATCCCCGCGGACAACGTGACCGACCTTGAGGAGATAGATCCCACCGTGCGGCAGAATCTTCTGTTCATTCCCTGCCGCCGCGCGTCCCAGGTGCTCGACGAAATCCTCGTGCACCCCGTCAAAGGTACCGAGCACGCGGCGAATATCGCCGAAAAAAGCGGAAGTGACGCAATGCCCGCGCCTAAGGCGAGAGTACATACCTCCGTGCAGATCTGAATTTCTCACAACGGGAAAGGAAAAAAGTCTTGAGGATCAACATAAACAACGCCGACCTTCTCATATCCGCGGGACTGCCCTCGCAGTTCCCCGCGCTCAGAATACCGCAAATAGCGTTTTCCGGCCGCTCAAACGTTGGAAAAAGCTCGCTTATAAATACAATGCTGTGCCGCAAAAGCCTTGCGCGCGTCAGCGGCACACCCGGAAAGACCGTTACGGTGAACTTCTACAGCATAGACAAAAAGCTTATGTTCGTTGATCTGCCCGGATACGGCTTTGCCCGCCGCAGTCTCGACGAGAAAAAGCGCTGGTCGGGACTTACCGACGCATATTTTACCGGCAACGCAAGCATTGACCTTCTTTGCGGCGTTATACAGCTGATAGACGCCAAAGTCGGTGCAACCGCCGACGACAGACAGATGCTCGACTATCTGAGAGAATGCGGTATTTCCTTCGTTGTTGTGTATACTAAATGCGACAAGCTCAACGCAACGGACAGAAAAAAGCTTGAGGCAGAATGTGCCGTTGACGGCGCAGAGTGCGAAATTATGTTTTCGTCTAAAAACGGCACGGGGCGCGAGGCGCTCTGGAATGCCGTATACGCGCTTTGCAGCGCCCACGAGGAGGACGTTAAATGATCTATACTCTTATACGCTCGCTTATGAACGGCGCCGCCGCGCGCGACGTTGTTCCCGGAATGATATTCACGGTTATAGTGGTGCTGTTTTCCCTGTCGCTTCACGAAGCGTCCCACGGGTGGATGGCGTCAAAGCTCGGAGATAAGACCGCGCTTTATACCGGCAGACTTACTCTTGATCCCAGAAAGCACCTTGACCCCATAGGTACCGTATGTATGCTGCTGTTCGGCTTCGGCTGGGCAAAGCCCGTTCCGGTCAACTCCCGCTATTTCAAAAAGCCACGCCGCGATATGGCGTTGACGGCGCTTGCGGGTCCTGTTTCCAATTTGCTGCTTGCATTTGTTTCCCTGCTTGTTTTCAGCATTATCACCGCCTTCAACAACACCGCCGCGGCGTTCTTCTACTACGGCTTTGCGGGAGACATCATAATGTCCGCAAGCTTCGGCGGCAAAGCGCTGGCGCTGCTGGGACAGCTTTTCTACTATTCGCATATACTGAACCTTTATCTTGCACTGTTCAACCTTGTACCCATCCCCCCGCTTGACGGCAGCCGTATCGCGCTGATATTCCTGCCGGACAGAGTATATTTCGGCATCATGAAATACGAGCGCTATATTTCCATCGCGCTTTTCGTGCTGCTCTGGTCGGGATTTTTCTCAAATATCCTTTCCACAGCCTGCGGATATGTAAGTCTCGGAATGTCATATCTCATTCATCTCATACCGGGGCTCTGATATGGAAACGATAAACTATAAACTTGAAAAATTCGAGGGTCCTCTTGATCTTTGCCTGACGCTCATCAAGAAAAACAAGATGAGCATAGACGATATTCAGATCTCCGTTCTCTGCGACCAGTATATGGATTATATACGCGCGGCGGGAGACGCGGATATCGAGCTTTCAAGCGATTTTCTTCTTATGGCAAGCGAGCTTATGCTTATAAAAAGCAAAATGCTTCTGCCCCGAAACGAAGAGGAGGAAGAAGACCCCCGCGCAGCCCTTGCCGCCTCCGTTCTCGAATACGAGCGTGCAAAGGAGTCATCCGTCATACTTAAAGATATGTTTGCCTGCTACGGCGCGCGCATGATAAAGGATACGGATGAGATAGCGCCCGATAAAACATATGTTGCCCCCCACAGCGTAGAGCTTTTGTCCGCGGCGCTCACGAAAGTAATGCGCGAGGTAAGAGTCACCGACGAGGAAGCGAAGCAGCGCTTCAAGCCACTTGTTGAAAAGAAAACGGTATCCGTGGCGCTTATTGTCGAAAAGCTTGCGCGCCGTCTCAGCGGCGGCAGAAAAGTAAAGCTTGAAAGCTTTTTCCGCAGCGCGGAAAGCCGAAGCGAGCTTGTCTCCATGTTTCTCGCCATGCTTGAGCTTTTGAAATCGGGTATGCTCATTATGGAGGAGACCGACCCGGACGCCGACAGTGAAGGCATAATTGACGCCGTTTCGGGCGTAACCGTCTCCCTTGAGGAAAACGCCGATATTTCCGGCATGACAAATCTTATATCCGTAGACTGACACAGAGGTTGCCTATATGAGTACAGAAGAAATAATAAACGAAGCGGATGACACCGCAGCGCAGAACACCGATGCCCTCGCCGACACCGAAACAGAAATATCGGACGGCACAGGCGACACCGCGGAGCTTCTTGCACCTGTCGAAGAAGAAGCCGCCCCTGAAGATATTGACGTTCGTCACTGCCGAAAAATAATCGAAGCGGTGCTGTTTGCGGCAGGCTACCCTGTAGGGTATGCGAAGCTGGGACAGGTCATCGGCACGAGCGCGGGTGCCGCAAAGCGCATTGTGCGCGAGTATGCCGAAGAATATAACAACGACGAAGACGGTCTTCCCCGCGGCATAATGCTTCTCTGCTTCGACGGCTCGTGCCAGCTGTGCACCAAAGAGGCGTTCGGCTCGTACATCCGCGAGGCGCTGGGCATAAAGAGAGGCGGAAACCTTTCGCAGTCGTCTATTGAAACACTTGCCGTGATAGCGTACAACGAGCCCGTGACACGCGCGTTTGTGGATACGGTTCGCGGCGTTGATTCAAGCTATGCCATGTCTGCCCTGCTTGAAAAGCAGCTTATAGAGGTCTGCGGACGCCTTGACGTCCCGGGTCGCCCCCGCCTTTTCAGAACTACCGAAAGCTTTCTTCGCGTGTTCGGCATGACTTCCCTTGAGGATCTGCCGGAGGTGTGCGTTCCAACGACGGGTATACAGGAAAAAATATCGGAAGCAGGCGCTGTGCCTGAGTCTGACAGTGACATCACAAGCCTTGAAGACGGTGCACCGGAGACGGACGGAGCAGAAGGCGACGATACAGCTGCAAACGACGACGGCGTTTATACAGAAAACGATAATATCTCTGCCGCAAGCGGCGAAGAATAATATTACATACCCTAAATTCCCAAATCATGAAAAGGATGTGAGAGAGCGTGACAGCACTGTTTATAATACTGGGCATCGCTGCGCTTATAACCGTCATTCTCCGCCTTTTCATCCGTATCTACTTCACATATGACGGCACGGAGCTTGTAACGTATGTGAAACTCGGCCCGCTTAAGGCAATGATCATCCCCTCGCCGCCGAGAAAGCTGAAATTCAGAAAAACCGCAAAATTTCTGCGAACCAAAAAGCTGTCCAAAGCTAAAAAGCGCGGCAAAGCGAAGCATTTCGGCAGGACCGGAGACACGCTGGACGATCTTATATCCCAGCTTTCGGAAACCGCAAAGAACCCCGAGATCACACGGCTGTCGCTGCGCATCGCAAAGCTTATACTGCTGTATTTCCGCTATATGATCCGTGTTGAGCTTTTCAGCGTTCACATCGGCATAGATACGGGAGACGCGGCAGGCTCATGCATTGCCTGCGGCGCGGCATACCAGGTCTGCGCGTATATTGTGGAATTTCTCAACGTTAACACCGTTCTGAAGCCTGTTGAAGACGGAATTATTGACATAAGTCCCATATTCAATGACGGCAAATCAACATTTGACATTTCAGGCAGGATACGCATCCGCCTGTTCAATGTAATAAGAGCTGTGGCGACCTCCGCATTCAGGAGCGCGGCACAGGAAAGTCAGAAAATTGCTGCTCTGCCAGCACGAAAGGATATGAAAAAATGAGCGAAAACAGAATGAGCGAGATCATCAGAGCGTCGGTGGAAAGCATTAAGTCCTCTTTCGGCGCAAACACCGTAACGGGCGACCCCATAACCACCGCCAACGGTACCGTGATCATCCCCGTGTCGAAGCTTTCCGTAGGCTTTGCTTCCGGCGGTATAGACTATCTGAGCAAAAAAGCAAAAGAAGTTCCGCAGGCAAATGTTCCCACAAACTTCGGCGGCGGCGGCGGAACCGGCGTTTCCGTAACTCCCGTTGCTTTTATCGTCATAGCTCCCGACGGAACTATAAATATGCTCAACGTCAACGAGCCCTCCATCCGCGAGCCTCAGGATCCCGTAAGTCAGATAATCGGCGCCATCGAGCGCTCTCCCGAACTTATCGAAAGGCTCAAGGACGTTCTATCAAAGAAAAAATCCTCCGCTGCCGTGAAGGACACGGACGCTGAGAAATAATCGAAATAACCGTCTTATTCAAAAAGCGCTAAATATTGCCTGAATATACGCAGCCGCCTGATCAAATGCTTATAAAAAAGCATTACGGAGGCTCTGTATATGAAAAGAATCGCGGCAGCAACCGCTTTTTTCGCCGTGCTCTTATCTTTATTCTTACCGACGGCAGTTAACGCGGCGGCGGACGAGGTCACCGCGCCGCAGGTGGACGCACAGGGTGCAATTCTTATAGAGGCGCAAAGCCGCGGCACGGTGCTTGAAAAGAACTCGCGCGAAAGGCTCCCCATGGCGAGCACTACCAAAATTATGACGGCGCTTGTCGCCATAGAAAACGGCGAACTTGACGAGATTGTTAAGATACCCGATATTGCCGCAGGCGTTGAGGGTTCTTCGATCTATTTGAAACCCGGTGAGGAGCTGACTCTTCGCCAGCTTTTGTACGCCGTGCTGCTGGAAAGTGCCAACGACGCGGCAACGGCAGTCGCGGTCACCGTCGGCGGCAGCGTTGAGGAATTTGCCCATATGATGAATGAGCGTGCCGAAGCCCTGGGCCTCTCTGACACTCATTTCACAAATCCCCACGGGCTTGACGACGAGGAGCACTATACTACCGCCTCCGATCTTGCCCTGATCGCTGCGGCTGCGCTTGAAAACGAAACGTTTGCCGAGATAGTATCCACCTACAAGACCACTATCCCCGGCAGTGACTACCCAAGGCTGCTTGTAAACCACAACAGGCTTCTTAAAACGTACGGCGGCGCTATAGGCGTTAAGACCGGATATACAAAGCGCTGCGGGCGCTGCCTTGTGTCGGCAGCCGAGCGCGACGGTGTCAGAATGATAGCCGTAACGCTCTCCGATCCCTCCGACTGGAAGGATCACGCAGCTATGCTTGACTACGGTTTTTCGCTGTACTCGGGATACACCGTCTGCGACGATGACGGACTCAGCTTCGATATTCCCTGCTCGGGCGGAGATCGTGACTGTGTCAGAGCCGTAACACGGCAGAGCTGCACCGTGACCGCGCTCAAAAACAAACGGATGACCATGACTGTGGAAGCACGCAGATTTCTGCTTGCTCCGGTGAGAGAGGGCGACTACGTCGGCAGGGTCATTGTAAGGATCGACGGCAAGGAGGCAGCAAGCCTCGATCTGTATGCCGCCGAGGACTGCAGAGAGCGCCGCGGCAGCACCGATCTTTTCGACAAAATATTTAACTGAAAAAGCCCCGAAAGGCTCTTTAATGGAAAAAATACGATTACAGAAATACTTTACAATGTGCGGCGAAATGTCGCGCAGAGCCGCCGAGAACGAGATCGCGGCAGGTCACGTTACCGTCAATGGCGTCGTGGCTTCCCTCGGCGATAAGATCGATCCGAAGAGCGACACAGTCAGACTCGGCACAAAGATAATTGCCCCCGCCCAAAGCGGGCATACATATATAATGCTCAATAAACCCATGGGTTATGTTACCACCATGTCTGACGAAAAAGGCAGAAAATGCGTGTCGGAGCTTGTAGCGGACTGCCCCGCAAGGGTGTATCCCGTCGGCAGACTTGATATGTACTCCGAGGGACTTCTGATCTTTACGGACGACGGCGAACTTGCCAACAGACTCATGCATCCTTCTCACAGCTTTGAAAAGGTCTACAAGGTAAAAGTCAAGGGAGAGCTTTCGGATGAGAGTATCAAAGCGCTAACATCCCCCATGGAGCTTGACGGCTACGCGCTGCGCCCAATTAAAGCAGAAGTTATAGCCCGCGGCAGAAAAGACCTTAGCGGAAACGTATATTCCGTTCTGCTTATAACCCTGCACGAGGGCAGAAACAGGCAGATCAGAAAAATGTGCGAAAAGTGCGGTATTACCGTAATGAGACTGAAGCGCATAAGCGTCGGCCCCATAGAGCTCGGAAGTCTTGAGAGCGGCAAATGGAGGCGCCTCACCGATGCCGAAGTATCGCTCCTGAAGTCCCAAGATAAGGAGGACTGACCCTGTGTTTGCAGTAAAACCGCTGCCCGACATGGACCTGCAGCGTGAAATATGCGCCGATCTCGGCACCGATTACTTTGAAGGCAGCTATTCATACCTTGCGGCAGAGCTTGCCGATGACAGAAGCACAGTAGTCGCCGTTATCGGCATATGCCAGTTTTATATGACGGATGCCGACGGCGCCCGCCGCGGAGAGATAGTGTCGCTTGTCCCCGCCGAAGGAAGAGAGGGCGACGAAGCAATGATAGTCATGTGCCGCGCAGTCATGAATTTTATGTGGCGCGCGGGCTGCAGGAGCGTTATACTCAAAAATAGCGCCGGACCCGCCGATCTTTTGAAGCGGTGCGGACTTATAAAGCGCGAGGAAGGATATTTTGCCGACCTTGACGAATTTTACACTTCCCCGTGCCATTATAATAAAGAGAACCGAGATTGCTGAAATGAATATTTCTCCGATATACACAACCGCTCCCAATCCTACGGGGCGCAGCGTGCGTGAAAACGAAGCGTTCGCTCTGCTTGACAGCCTTGGTATAAAGTACGAGCGCGTCGAGCATGAAGCCGCAATGACCATAGATGCCTGCACCGATATTGACAGAACGCTCAACACCGCGCTTTGCAAAAATCTGTTTCTCACAAACTCAGCAAAAACCGATTGGTTCTTGCTGCTGCTCCCCGGTGAGAAACCGTTTCGCACCCGCGTGGTTGCGGATCAGATAGGCTCAACAAGGCTTTCCTTCGGCAGCGAGGATAAAATGCTTGAGTACCTGAACCTGACCCCGGGTTCGGTGACGATCATGGGACTTATGTATGACAAAGAGTGCAAAGTCCGCCTTCTTATCGACCGTGAGCTTTGCAAAAACGAATTTCTTTGCTTTCACCCGTGCATAAACACCGGCAGCGTGAAGGCGAAAACCGCAGATATGTTCGGAAAGTATCTTGAGTATACGCACCATGAACCTACGTTTATAGATGTTTGACATATTTTGATCGATTTCTTGAAAGGAGACAGACTATGCAGAAAACCGATGCACTTTGTGACCTTGAGCTTATGAAAACAGCAGAGGAAGCTATGAAAAAGGCTTACGTTCCATACTCCGAATTTAAGGTAGGCGGCGCGCTTATTGCCGC
>USKS01000044.1 GCA_900555345.1 uncultured Eubacteriales bacterium | reverse complement strand
AGATCTACACACTGCATATCGTCGGCAGCGTCAGATGTGTATAAGAGACAGAGATAAAAGAGGACAAGCTCGGAGAGCTTTTCGCCTGAGAAATACGGCAGCTGAGCCGCCCGCTCGGGCGGCTCTCTCAAAGCCCGAAAGGATATGACAAATAATGAACGATACCCCTGTATATCTTGTGACCGGATTTCTTGAATCCGGCAAAACCACGTTTATTCAGGACACCCTGCAGGATAAAAAGTTCTGTGAGGGTGACAATATACTCGTCATCGCCTGCGAGGAGGGCGAGGTAGAGCTTGACCCCACGCTTTTCGGCGGCGACAATGTGGCGCTCGAGGTCATTGAGGACAGCGAAGATATGTCGCCGGAAATGTTTATAAAACTGCAGAAAAAGCACAGCGCCACGAAGATACTCGTTGAGTATAACGGTATGTGGCAGCTGGGCGATCTGTATGAGGCCGCGCCCGAAAACTGGGTGATCGGTCAAGAGATACTGTTTTTCGACGCCGCGACGGTCAAGAGCTACAACGCGAATATGCGCAGTCTTGTTGTGGACAAAATTCAGAACGCCGACCTTATCGTGTTCAACAGGATAAAGGATTCCGACGACACCATGGAGTTTCACAAGCTGGTGCGCGCGCTTTCGCGCAGCGCGGCGATCATCTACGAAAAAGCCACGGGCGAGATAGCATACGACGAGATAGAAGATCCGCTGCCCTTTGACAAGGAGGCGCCGGTCATCGTCATAGAGGACAAAGACTATGCCCTGTTCTACCGCGATCTTGCGGAAAATCTTGAAGACTACCGCGGAAAGCGCGTGCGCTTCAAGGCGATGGTGGCATCGGACAAGTCTCTCGGCACGGGCACCATGTTTGTGGGACGTCACGTTATGACCTGCTGCGCGGCGGATATAAAATACACCGCCATGGTCTGCAAATGGGGCAGGAGCGGCGACTGGAAAAACTACGACTGGGTAACGGTCGAAGGCGTAATAGATATACGCCGCCACAAGGCGTATGAGGACGTAGGTCCCGTGCTTATGGCTGAAAAGGTGGAGGCCGCCGAAAAGCCGGATGAGCCTGTCGCAACGTTTTATTGATCCAAGCTGCTCCGCCCGCTTGGACACGGATATATGCGAGGCTCCGCTCGTGAATCATTATATATGGGGCTCCGCCCCAAACCCCGACTGAGGGGGAAGGAATATATGCGAGGCTCCGCCTCGCGCTCCGCTCGGGACTTTTTTTGAAAAAAGTCCCCGAGACCCGAAAAAACGGAACGGAAAATGTATATACTATCAAACAGAGATAGCGAACAAGGCTGCCGTCGGCGGCCCCTTTTTGTTCGGCACACTCAGCGCGCACCGCAGCCGGCCCGGCGCCCCATTGCCCGCACCTT
Source organism: uncultured Eubacteriales bacterium (assembly GCA_900555345.1). Next base: position 7,183 of record USKS01000044.1, on the reverse strand, counting down.
CAGCCGTACCAAAACTTGTTCGTATCCCTGCACGGTACGCAGTGCGGCAGCCCGCTCCTTCACCCTATCCGCTCTCCTCCCAGCTGAAATTTTGAAACTGCAAGCTTTTTGTTTCTTTGCAAAGCATTTCAAACTTTGTCGTCAGCTTGACGAACTTGAGAAAAGGATGTGAGGAGGCTGCTGTCCCGGCAGCGGACGGCTTTGGCTTTTCAAAATTGGCAAAGTATTTCAAACTTTATGGTCAGCTTGCCGAACTTGAGTAAAGGATGTGAGGGGGCTACTGTCCCGGCAGTAGCCGCCCTCACACTCCCCCGACCGGTATAAGAAAGAGGCAGAGAGGTATCTCCGCCCCTTTCTTATATATCTATCCCCACCTCTCGATTGTGCCCGCAAGTGCAGGGTCAAAATGAGTGCTCCAAGCCCGAGAGATTCGACGAATTGGCTTTAGTGTGGCTTATAGGCACGATTTGCGTTTCTCTTGCGGAAGTATAGAACGCCGCTACGTCAGATAGCAGAAGCAAGCTCGAAGGACGAGCTTGCTTCGTTTCGTTTCGCGGTATATTTTTTGAACTGCGGATTTTTAGTTTCAAGATTTCGCAGATAAACTGTAAGTACATTTTGCGCTAAACAAATAACAAGGCTGCCGACGGCAGCCTTGCTCGCTATCTATGCTTGATAGTCTGAAACCTATGCAGTTTGGTTTTTTCGGGTCTCGGGGACTTTTTCCCAAAATAAGTCCGCGAGGTGGGATAAATCCCACCTCGGTTCAGGGTGCGGGGTGAAACCCCGCATATATAATTCCCGCACGGTCGGAGCGCGAGGCGGAACCTCGCATATATTCCTTTTCACGTGGTCGGGGCATGGGGCGAAGCCCCATAAAAACCGCATCCCCTGCGGGCACCGTATGATCAGGTGCCGGAGTTCTTTTTGCCGGAGGACGCGGCTGCGAGCAGCGCGCCGCACAAAAGCACCGTTGTAACACCGAGCAGTATGTAAAGCACCGGCGGAGGGTTTGACAGCTTTGTATCTGAAGCATACGTGCTGAGCGACGAAAATGCGCTGCGCAGATCTTCGTACACCTCGTCGCAGTGCGCCTTCTCCTCATCGGGAGTGCAAAGCGCCTCGGCGGCGTCGTTCATGGCGTTTCTCAGCTTTTTGACCGATTCCTTTGTGTAACCGTCAACATTTGCATTGCTGCATTTTCTGTAATATGCGTCAAGCTCGCTCCTGTCCGCCTGAGTAACGCCGATCCTCATATCAAGTGCGCAGAGGCGGTAAAGTTCGGTGGTATCACCGTCTTTGGTATACATATCGCCGTCTTTGCTGCTTTCGCAGACCGCAAGCGAAAGCCCGCTGTCTGCCTCGGAAGCATCTGCAAACAGCACATACTCCGTATCGGCAGCCGCCTCAAAGCTGAGATCAGGCACCATGCTGCCGTAGAGCCCGGCACCGTCGACAACGGTCTCCGCTATAAGCTCCTCCGGTGTGATACCGTCGCTGTCAAGAGTATAAATACCGACCCGTGTGCCTGCGGGCAGACTGCCGGACAAAGTGACGGACGTGACGCTGCCGGCGGCGGGAAGCGAAAACTTCTGATAAACGCTGCTGCCGCCGAATACTCCGCGATCCTCGCGGTCCGTAAGGCTGAAGTCATATCCTGATACGGTTTTTGAAAGACGGGAGGAAGCTCTTGAAAGTTCCTCTGCCGCTTTTTCCTTTTCCGCGCTGCCCTCGCGGCGGGCAGCCGACGCAGTGTCAAGCGCTGCCGTGAAGCGGGAAGCGGAAACGGAGGTGCATCCCTCTGTGGAAAGAAGTCCCGCATGACCGAGAGCTGCCTCAAGCTTTTGATCCGCGGCGGCGGCAGAAGCAATATTTGCCGCATCATCCGAAAGGGTGACGGTGACCTCAGAAGTACCCGCGGGGGCGGTGACAACACCCGTTTCGCCGTCAAAGCCGCACGACGCGTCCTCAATACTGCCCGCGAAAGCGCTGAGTTCAAGGCGTATCGAAGCGCTGCCGGCGGAGGATATGGAAAATTTCAAAACATTCTTATCGCAGCTTACCGTAACGGACGTATTTTTCGTGCCCGTAACGCGCGAAATGCTCATTTCATCCGCTCCGGCGAATATATTTGCGCCGAGACCCGCGCCTACGGTGAGAGTGTCGGTGTCGGAATCAAAGCAGACAAACGCTGCCGCAAGATCGTTGCCGTCCCACGCGGAATACGACGCAGCCGCGGCTGCATCCTTTGCCATGTTGCCCAAAATTCCCGTTCCCGCAACGCCGAGAGCAAGATTTTCCACATACCACCTGCTGAGCACGGAGGCGCTGCTGTCGCTGAATTCAAAGTACAGAACGCCGTCCTCGGCACCGAGTGTGCTTCTCCAGTCAACGCCGCTCTTTGTAAGACTCAGTGTGTCGGCGGCAGTCCATGTGCACGGCAGTATTTTCGCCGTGCGGTCTGCAACCGAGCTGACGCCCGCGGAAAGCTTTTCCAGAGAGACTCTGATGTCCGTATATTCGTCGCCGTTTCCGATTCCGCTGCCGAGGCGGTTTTCCGCACGCGCGATCACGGCAAGGGCGCGCGCGCCGGCGCTGAGCTCGCTCATGGCGTTTATATTTTCGTCAAAGGAATAATAGTCGGGGTCTTCTTTCTCAGAGTACAGATATTCGCCGCCGGAGCACCGTCTGATGCGGGATGCGATGGTGTTGAGTCTGTCGACAAGCTCTTCGTGTATCGCGTCGTAGCTGTAGCGTGTTGTTCTGTTCTCGGTATACTCCGTAACTAGCTGACAAAGCTCGTATGCCGTCATGCTCTCAATATCAAGCTCTTCTACGGATACTCCCGCTCTGCCTATCCGATCGGAAATGATCTTCTGATAGTACAGCGTGCGTATCTCAGCCGCGGCATCGGGAAGAGAAGCAAATATCGATGTCTCGGAAATTATGGCGTCCCAGTGCTGCTTCATATGCTCCGTGTGGGCATCGAAATCAACTTCCGCAAGCTCTGCCGCGGAGGGCTCGCTGTCGGGACAGTATACAACTGCCGCAAAATCGCAGGTAACGCTTTCGCCGTCCCGCACGGTCCCGGGCACCTCTCCCATAGGCACGGCATTCTTGAATTCGGGCAGCGCTGCGTCCGCACCGGTCTCATTGGTGAATACTATGCGCGTATATACGGCAACGATGTCTGACCCGTCGGAAACCGTGTCCGCAAACTGAGTAACGGTGCAGGAAAGCCCATGTGCCGTCACGCTTTTGATAACGAACGCGGGATATATTTCGCCGTCCTCAAGACGGGAGATCGTTCCCGGCAGAATGCCGAAGGATACTCGGCTGCCGCCCGCATTTTCAAATACCGCCTCGGAATTGATCGTTACGGGAAGGCTGTCCCAGCCGATATAATTCGAAACCGACTGCACAAAATCGCTTTTCAGAACGGTCTTGCCCTCATCCCCCGCCGCGGAAACGGCGACGGCTGAGAGGACCGAAGAAAGGCACAGAAAAGCGGCGGTAAAGTATATCAAAAGCTTGCGAAAATTCATATATATTGTCACTTTCGGGTATTTTATCTGTTTTTGGGGCATATCATGTATATTATAATCGCAGGCGGCGTCTGTGTCAATCGTCGCGGAGCTTTATTTACATGTGCGACAAAAACGCGCGGAAAAAACGTTAAAAATGCACATATTTTTTTGCATATATTGACTGCATTCGGGTTGTATGCTACAATTATACATGATTTCTTATATATTCCGAAAGGAAATGAACCATGAAAAAACTTTTGTCAGTTTTGCTTTGCGCGGTTATGCTTGCGGGCACCGTGCTTGCCGCGGTACCGGGCGCGGCTCAGGCATCGGACTACAATAAGCTTACCGAAGCGCCTGCCGATCTTGCGGGTGCCGTCGGTAGTTACGACTCCTATCTTGACGCCGCAAAGATCGAGATCGCGGCGGGCGGCAGCGCAGCGTTTACGATTTCCGGCACAGGCTCGGAGGATACATACCTTATTGCAATGCTCCCCGCAGCATACGGTGCCGGGTCTGTCGGCATTACCGTCGGAGAGACAAGTGCCGCTCTTACTGCGTCGCACAAATTCACCGCCGTTTCCGTAGGCAGCGCGGACAGCATTTCCGTAAGTATTGCGGCAGGCAGCGCCGATGTTGCCGTTTACCTGTACGGAACTGCGGGAGAGAGCCGCCGCGACGAAATGCTTGCGGCAGCCAACGGCAGCCTTAATAAGTACGACGAGGAATATCTCGACCTTGACACCTACGATGTCGCACGCTATACGAAGTATTTCTGGGAGGGCGACCTTGTTTTCAACGAGTCGTTCTATCCCATCGAAGAGGCTGACGGCAGCATAAAGCCCATAACTCTCAACTACCCCGTCGACAAAGTCGTATCCGTCCGTAATTCATATCTCGATACCGAATACGTGTACGGAAAAGACTATAAGATCGAAGACGGAAAGCTTATCCTGACTCCGGATACCGCCGTCAAAGTATATAAGTACACCGACGTGTACGGAAATACGCAGAAAAACTCTTCATGGAGAAAGATGCTGAACGGCGGGTATGCTTACTGCGGTCAGCACTCCATGTTCTTCTACGGGTACTGCAACATTACATATACCACTACCGGCACATGGAACGGCACAGTCCCCGAGCAGAAGGGATTTCTCCTAAGTAACGCCCTCTCAAAGCTTGAAACAAAGGGACAGAATGTAAAGCTTCTCAGCATAGGCGACTCACTTGCAGGCGGCGCGAACGCCTCCGCAGACCTTGGCGCAAAGCCCTATGCAGAGGTTTGGTGCGATATGATAGCAAGCGGACTGCGCCTGCGCTATCCCGATGCGAATATCGAGACGAGCACCATTGCGCAGGGCGGCGCTGATGCCTCCCTCTGCATTACCAAGATGGACGATATTATAGCATATGCCCCCGATCTTCTGTTTATAGAGTTCGGTACGAACGAGTGCATGCAGGGCGACAGCCCCACGGCGGAAGGCAACTATATCGACACGCTGAAACAGGCGATCGCCGCCGTTAACGAGGCGCTGCCCGAGTGCGACATCGTGATCGTTGCTCCCCCCATTACAAACCCCGTGTTCTTCCCCTCGAACTGGTTCTACGCATATGCGGATTCGCTGTACTCGATTGAGAGAGAGGGCGTGGCGATCGCAGATGTAACATCGGTATATCAGTATATGCTCACAAACAAGAGATATATCGACATGAGCGGAGACTACCTGTGCCATCCCAGCGATTTCGGCTCGAGAGTCATCGTTCAGACGCTTCTTCGCACACTTGAAAGCGGAAACGAGCAGGACTACATAAACGGTCTTTCGGGCAGAATACTCAGATACAGATACGAAAACGAGTATTACGACGAGCAGTGGCAGGAGCTTTGCGCAATGGCGCAGACGGGCAGCGAGGCGATCGCAGCCTGCACAGGCGCGTCGGCCGCCTGCAGCGAATACGCCGCTCAGATCAAAAAGCTCTCCGCGGTAAAGACTATATCCGATATTCTCGCCGAGACCGAGATCGATGCCTCTTCGCTTATATTCAACATTCCGAAAACACTTGATCTTGTAAGCGAAAGCATTAACAATAATTACAAATATGATGCCGACGAGCCTGCTCTCGTCGCAACGGCGACTCTGATAAGATCTCCGCGCTTGATCTTTGACTATACAAAAGCCGAAACTGCGGCGAACGCGGAAGATTACAGCTATGCTGTGGTGACCCTGAAGCATCCCATGTCAAACCGAACCGCAGACTCTTCATTTTTGATGACATTCAGTGTAAACGGTAACTCGGTTGAAGCAAGATCTGCAGCCATGTCCCGCAGCGACTCTTATGTTTCGTATATAGTCGACCTTACCGGCATCGACGGCTGGTCCGGTCGGATAACCGAACTTGATATGACCCTCTTCCAGCCCATAAAGGGCAGGGACACCATGTATATAAGCTCCGTTATGCTTTGTGCCGACATGACAGAGGCGCGGGACGTCGCGATCGAGCGCGCAAGGATCGCAAATAAGCTCTCTGACGGAGTTGTAACAAAGCTTATTGCGGACGAAAGCGACGCGGCACTTCTGAAGACGGACGACGCTCGCACACTGCTTTTGGGTGACGCGGACGGAGACGGAGCCCTTAACGCAAGAGATATGCTTTACCTGAGACGTTATGTCGCAGATGTTCCTGTAGGAATCGGGATTGATACGCTTGCAGCCGATATGGACGGCGACAGCGAGATCACCGCGGCAGACTGCCTGCTGCTGAGAAAAACGCTGGCAGGCGTTATCGACGAAGAAAACAAGACTCTCACGCCTCCGTCGGTAAGCTTCAGTGATGAAAAGCAGGCAGCGGCGATAGCTGTGAGCGGCGGCGAGGCCTCCGTTTTTGCAGACATAAGCAGTGAGCATATATCCGCAGACAACTTCAAATATGTAAGCCTTTGTGCAAAAACCGCAAGCGGCAAGGCAATGAATGTGACCGTTACCGTGACAACGGAAAACGGCAGCTATACAAACACGCTGACTATCGCCGAGGGCGATAAGTTCACGGCAGATACCGCGAGATTCGCAGATGCCGCGGGGAATATCACCTCGGTAAGATTTACGTTTGACGTTTCCGAAGGCGAGATGGTATACTTTGATTCGTTCGTACTGTCTCCCACCATCACAGCCGCAAGAAATGCCGAAACGGTCCGTGTCGGCGCGGCAAACCTTATATGACCGCATCATAAACAAAGCGCCGCAGGCAATGCCTGCGGCGCTTTTACCGTGCGGCTCACGGCTGCGCGAAACCTTTGCTTTGTCTATTCGTCATCGTCGTCCGACGACTTTTTGTCCGCGGCCTTGATCAGAAGATCCATAAGCCGCCTGGAGCATACTGCCATGCTTTCGATATGTATACGGTCGCCCTCGGCGAAGACTGTAAACGAATCCGTGTTCTGAACGATTTTGTCTATCCGGTCAAACTCATATCTTTTTCGCTTGCCGAACATGGTTGAATACTCGAATATCTTGTCGTTCACGACCCAAATTTTCTGATTGTTGTAGCACAGAAACGCCGCCGCTGCAAGAGGCAGCAGCAGTATATCGGCTGCCGCCGCGGCATAGTATCCGGAAACTATGGCAAAAACCGTGATCGCCGCGGCCGATGCCGCAAGAAAG
>USKS01000043.1 GCA_900555345.1 uncultured Eubacteriales bacterium | reverse complement strand
TGCCGTGATCATCCTTCTGTACATTATCGGAAACATCACCTCGTCGCTCACCGGCTTCCTCGGCGGGCTTTGCGGGGCAGTGAGCATTTTCCGCCGTATGTACGATATTGGCTACGGCTACCCCGACTGGAGCTGCGCGCTGTATTATGTAAGCGTTGCGGCGCTGTTCGTATTCTTTACCGTGCAGTCGTTTGAAAAACGGCGCTGGAGCTGAGAGGAGGGTCTTGGAATATGAAAAACGAAAAGAAGTTCAACAAAAAGGCTCTTAAAAAAGGCTCATTCGCACTGGTGATATCGGCGGTGGCGCTTGCCATTGTCATAGTGCTCAACATTCTCGTGGCTCAGCTGCCCGAGTCTGTTCTGCACCCCGATACGACCAAAACGGGACTTATGTCCATCGGCAGCGAAACGAAGGATATACTCAGCCGTCTCGACACGGATATTGTCATAACCCACTACGTTGACGGCAGCAAGACGAGCACGACGGAGACCTCAAACACGAATTATATCTCGGGCATACTGCAGAGATATGCCGAGGCAAGCTCTCATATAACCGTAAAGACCGTTGATATAGTCGAGACCAACGTGCAGGACAAGACCGTATCGCAGAACATGATAACGGTCAAGTCGCTGAACGACGACGGCAGCGAGCGCCGCTCAAAGACCGTCACGGCGGATGAGATCTTCATGTGCGAGATAAGCGGCTATGAGGGACAGTATATGTCGCTCAACGAGTATAATCAGATGGCGCAGTATTATTCCTATTACGGTCAGACACTGCCTGCCGCTACAAATTATTTCTTTGCCGAGAATGCCGTTACCGGCGCAATAGACTACGTTATGCAGGAGACTCTGCCCGTAGTGTACGAGCTCAGCGGACACGGTGAAACATCCCTCGGAGAGGACGAAGGCTTCGGCAAGCTCTGCAAAGATGAAAACGTGGAGCTTAAAGAGCTTGCGCTGCAGGGCGGAGAAAGCGTCGCCGTTCCGGAGAACGCGCGTGCGGTGCTTATAAACGCACCTCAGACCGATATAAGCGCGGATGAGGCAGAGGCGCTCAAAACGTATGTAAAGGGCGGCGGAAACGTTATTCTTACGACTTATGTCGAAGCATACGGAGAAGAGAAAATGCCCAATCTTGCGGGCTTCTGTAAGTTCATGGGGCTTCGCGCTATTGAAGAGCAGATACTTGAGGACGAGAAATCTCACTACTACAACTATGTAAACTGGATACTTGCCGGCATTACCGGAAACGGCATTACATCTGCTCTTGACAACACAAACTATTATTTCTATATGATAATGAGCCACGCTATCACGACTGCCGACACCGAGGGCGCCGAGAGCTCCGTTGAGACATACTCGCTGCTTGAGACCTCCGACAAGGCCTTTGTATACAGGGACGAAAACGGAGACGGACAGCCCGATACGGACGATGCCGTGAGAAGCAAATACTCCCTTGCATACCAGTCTGTTCTGAAGGACGATACCGGAGCGTCCAAAGGTGAGCTTATATGGTTTGCAAGCCCTGCGGTATTTGACGCAAACTACGCAAGCGGCACGGGCAACTCATATCTGTTCAACGCGATCCTCACAAAAACCTGTGAAAAGAACGACAGAATATCACTTATCGGAAAAGAAATGTCGCAGAGCTACCTCACGGTGACTCCCGTGCAGCAGAGAACGTTCATCGCCGTTTGCTGCATAGCAATCCCCGTCTGCACAATAATCGTGGGTATCGCGGTCTGGGCATCAAGACGAAGAAAGTGAAAAAATGAAAAAGAAAAAAGGTAAGATAATCGCTCTTGCTGCAATGCTTTGCGTTCTGGGCGTCCTTGTGGGCGCTACATTCGCGCTGAAGCATTACAACAAGGTGCAGGAGGAAGAAAAAAACAAGGATACCTCCGTTGTGGTTATTGACAAATCCTCGCTTACGGTAACGTCGGCGGAGATAACCACCAAGGCGGGCAGACTTTCGTTCTCGTACGTTAACGACGAATGGGTGTACGACGATGATGAGCATTTCCCCGTCAATCAGGAGAAGCTTTCTGACATTGCGCAGACGCTTTCAAAAATTTCGGCAAGCGTCGAAATCGCTCCGGACAGACAGGGCACCGAGGCTGAATACGGTCTTGATGCCCCGGGCGTCAGAGCGGTCGCAACGTTTTCCGACGGCACAAGCGTCACATATCTTTTCGGCGATATAAACAGCTATAAAAACTGCCAGTATCTCAGCGTCAGCGGCGATGACAACGTGTATCTCACGGAGACCTCGGTCGCTGAGACCCTTGCCGCAAAGCTTGACGATCTGTGCCGCAGCGAGGCATTCCCGCTGACGGCGGACGGAATCAAGTCAACGGACGTTAAAGAGATCACGCTGAAGACCGCCGACGGCAAAACGAACACCGTGACCGATTCCGACGGCATAGACGAGCTTCTCGGCTATGTAAAGGTTTTAAACCTTACAAGCAGAGCAACATATTATGCAAACGCCGAAGATATGTCGTCGGAGTACGGTATAGACGCGTCATCCGCGACCGTTACGGTGAATTATGTGAAGTCCACCACTTACACGGATGAGGACGGAAACGATTATACCGGCAGCGACGACGTATCGTATACGCTTCGTATAGGCAAGTCGTTTGTGCAGTCGCTCAAGGAGGCGGACGGCACCGAGGGCAGCGAGACCTGCTGCTATTATTCGCCCGAGGGCTCGGATATGGTCTACTATTCCGACTCCGCATCGGTGGGCGCGGTATTTGATTTTATTGACTACGTTCCCGGAGAGGGCTCCGGAGCGGCAGAGGAGGACTGAAAATGTTCTGTGATAAGCTGACAAATCTTGAAAGCTATGCGGGGGTATGCCCCGCGGTTAAAACCGTATGCGAGTTTCTGAAAGCTCACGATCTTGCGTCGCTGCCCATTGGCAGAACCGATGTGGGAGAGGGCATATTCGTGAACATCAGCGAGTATGAGTCTTATCCCGCGCCCGACAAGTGGGAGGCACACAGAAAATATGCCGATCTTCAGATAGTAGTCGCCGGCGATGAGCGTATGGACGGCGCGTCCATTGAAATGGTAAGCGGCGGCAGCGGCTACAATGAGGAAGACGATTTTGAGCTTTTCGACTGCTGCGGCGGTTACTACGCGACGATTTGGGCGACAGCGGGCACATTTGCATATTTTGCCCCCTGCGACGCGCACCGCCCGGGGCTGCACTACAAGGCAGATTCCGTGAAAAAGGCAGTTTTCAAGATACCTGTCTGAAAGGCGGCGCACCTTGAATTCAAACGGCGGCAGATTTGTAGTTTTTGATGTTGAAACTCCCAACTCCCTCAACGACCGCATGAGCGCCATAGGCGTCTCGGTGCTTGAGGGCGGGGAGATAGTGCGCGAGATATACACTCTTGTAAATCCCGAAACATGGTTTGCGCGCTTCAATGTGGCGCTGACGGGAATATCTCCCGCGGATGTGGCGGACAGCCCCACCTTCGGCGAGCTTTGGGAGGTTCTCTCTCCCGTAATGTGCAGCGGGGTGCTTGCGGCGCACAACGCGCCGTTTGATATGGGCGTTCTGGCAAAATGCCTCAGGGCATACGGCGCCGACGCGCCGGACAGGCTTTCGTATGTTTGCACCTGCGCGCTGGGCAGAAAAATGTGTCCCGAGCTGCCGAACCACAGGCTCGATACCATGTGCAGCTGTTTTGACATTGATCTTTGCCATCACAACGCGGGCAGCGATGCCCGTGCGGCGGCAATGCTTTTGAAAAATTATATGGACATGGGTGCGGATGTTTCGCGCTATATACGTACATACGATATGACTGCGGCAAAAACGTGCAGATAAGACAATTGACGAAATTGCGGCATAACAAAAGCCCGCTCCCGCTTTCCGAGAGAAAGCAGGAGCGGGCTTTTAAGCGCTGACGGGTGAGCTTAAGGCGCTTATAAGCTATCCGAGTTTAAAAACTCATCCCTGTTGAATCCATTTATTGTTTGTCATTTTCCTTTGCTGTGTTAAGGGACGCAATCAGCATTCTTCTGATTGCACCGCATTGATTTTGTATAGGCTTGTATGCTGATTCCGAAATATATTCGGTTTCAAAAAGAAGTTCCAGCCAATATTCCGTTTCGAAGCATTCTTTCAGTGCTATTTCGAATTTGGATATGAAATCTTTTTTGCCTTGTGCATACTGTGCTTCATGAATGTTTGCACCAATGCTTGTGCCGGAGCGTAAAAGCTGATTTGTCAGGACTGATTCTTTGACGGTTGTCTTAATGTTTCGACACAGAAAAACTATTTGTTTGGCAAATTCTTTTGACTTATAACGTAAGATGCTGTCTGACATTGTTATCACCTCAAATTAAATATAGCATAAGAAAGTAAGCTTGTAAAGAGATAAGTGATATGCCTCACTATGTTCGGCGTGATATTTCTGCCTGCGGTAAAAGTGAGATTGCGCCTATGGCGCAATGAAATTACATTCGCCGCAGAAACTCGCGCAGCGAATATCACTCGGTCATAGACCGAATATCACTGCGTAGTAATATCACTCGCCGAAGGCGAATATAACTGAAAAACCGTTTGCCTTTGGCAAACGGTTTTTCTTGGCCCGCCCGACAGGATTCGAACCTACGGCACCCGGAATCGGAATCCGGTGCTCTATCCAGCTGAGCTACGGGCGGTTATTTACCATATGAGTATAGCACAGCTTTTGTAAAATGTAAATAGACGCGCACTATTTTTTCGTTTTATTTGAAATTTTGCGCCGTATGTGCTATACTGTACTGGATATATCCGTATCGCCCGCAAAAGGACGGTCGGAAACCGAATTGCGGAGGCATATATGTCTTTTGAGTATATAACGAACAGTGCCTCGGAGACCGAGGAGTGCGGAGCTTCTCTGGCAAGGAGGCTTTGCGGAAATGGAAACGACAGGATATTCGTATGCCTGTACGGGGATCTCGGCGCGGGGAAAACCGCTTTTGTCCGCGGCTTCGCCTCCGTGCTCTCGCCGACAAGTCGGGTAAAGAGCCCCACGTTTACCGTCGTAAACGAGTATCTTGGCGGCAGCGTCCCTCTTTACCATTTCGATCTGTACCGTCTGGAGGACGACGCCGACGCGCTGTACGGCATAGGCTTTGACGACTATGTTGCCGGAGGTAACTGCATTGTGGAGTGGAGCGAGTTTCTGCCGGAGATCCCCGCGGGCGCGGTCAAGGTGACCATCGAAAAGCTCGGCGGCGAAAAACGAAAGATCACAGTCGACGACTGACGCCGGACGGCGAAAATATATTAAAGGAAAAAACATATGCTTATCCTGTCTGTAGATACTACCGCGACCGTTTGCAGCGCGGCTTTGCGCCGCGACGGAAAAACTTTGGGCGAGTGCACGGTGAATTCCGGAAACACTCACAGCGTTACGCTGCTGCCCATGATAGAGCAGCTTCTGAAATTCTGCAATGCGGCTCTTGACGACATTGATATTTACGCCGCGTCCGTGGGTCCGGGGTCATTTACGGGTGTACGTATAGGAACTGCGGCGGTGAAGGGGCTGGCGTTCAAAAACAGTGTTCCGTGCGTGCCTGTATCTTCACTTGAGGCACTTGCCTATAATCTTGTTGAGCTTGAAGGCATAATTTGCCCCGCCATGAATGCCCGCAGAGACCAGGTGTACACGGCGATTTTCTCCTCCGACGGCAAAAACCTCACCCGTATGAGCGAAGACATGGCTGTCGGGGCGGAGGAACTGGGAAAAGCAATTTCGGCATTTGACAAAAACGTTTATTTCTGCGGAGACGGCTACGATCTTGTGTGCGGATTCGGAAAGCTCGAAACGCCGGAACGCCTTAGACTGCAAAGCGCGGCGTCTGTTGCGGCAGTTGCCGAAAATATATGGAACAAAACGGAAGACAAGAGCATTTTCACACCTGACGCGCTTCTGCCCGTATATCTGCGAAAACCGCAGGCGGAGCGTGAGCGCGACGAGCGCCTTCGCGCCGCGGCGCTTGCCGCCGGTGCATCGGGTACCGCCGGGCGGCGGTAAGCGAGCGGATATGATACATATATTTTCAAAGCGTCCGCATGACCGATCAAAAACGATATAAAGCCGGCATGCGGCTTTACATACAGCACAAACTCAGAAAGGATATTTGCAAAATGAAAAAAAAGATCGCTATCGCCTGCGACCACGGCGGATACGAACTGAAGCTTGAGATCATCCGTCACCTTGAGGAGCGCGGCGAGGATTATACAGACATGGGCTGCGACAGCACCGCAAGCGTGGATTATCCCGACTACGGTATACCCGCCTGCCATGCCGTGACCGAGGGAAAATACGATTGTGCCATACTTATCTGCGGCACGGGCATTGGCATGAGTATGTGCGCAAACAAGGTGCGCGGCATACGCGCGGCAGTTTGCTCGGATACGTTCAGCGCAAGAATGACACGAATGCACAACGACGCGAATGTGCTTTGCATGGGCGCAAGAGTTATCGGGGCGGGGCTTGCCTGCGACATAACCGATCTGTTTCTCGACACGGAGTTTGAGGGCGGACGTCACAGCACGCGCATCGCAAAGGTAATGGCAGAGGAAGAAAAATAATTACGGGGCGCGGCAGCATTGCCGCGCCTAATTATTTGCAGCCGTTATGACGGAATAGACTTCAAAAATGCGCAAAATATGCCGTAATATGTGCGCACCGCGGTTGACTTTGGCAGGCGCGTGTGCTATATTTATAATGAAATTTTAATTATATAAGGAGATATATTATGTTCGGTGTAAATGTAACCGATTATGACAGACAGGTTTATGAAGAAGAGCTTCGAGACTTTCTGCCGGACAATATCATAGACGTTCATGTACACATCTACAAGCAGGAGATGCAGCGTCACAGCGCCGCAGACAGAAAAGGCTGCGTAAACTGGCCTCACATGGTCGCTCCCGATCTTACCATAGAGGATATGAAGCAGTCGTATCTTCAGATGTTCCCGGGCAAAAATGTGCGCGCCGTCATCATGGGTATGCCCTCATGCAGGCTGCCCGAGGTGAACGAGTATGTTCTCGGCTGCTCAAAGCAGGAGGGGCTCCCCGCGCTTTACTGCACAAACTGGGATACCCCTGCGGATGAGATCCGCGCGGCTATGAAAGCCGGATTTTACGGCATAAAGCCATATCTTAACAATTCTCCTTCCTACATACCCGCAAACGAAGTGCGTATTTTCGATTTTCTCACCCATGAGCATCTCAAGGTCATGGACGAGCTTGGCGGCATAGTAATGCTGCATATCCCCCGTTCGCTGCGTCTGCGCGACCCCGTCAACCTTGCGCAGATGATGGAGATTGAGGAAAAGTACCCGAATGCGAAAATTATTATCGCCCACATAGGCAGAGCATATGTGCCCGGCGATATAGGCGATGCTTTCGAGACTCTGAAGCATACGAAGAACATGAAGTTCGATTTCACCGCCAACACGCTTACCCTCGCAATGGTCAAGTGTATTGAGGCTGTAGGCACAAAGCGCCTTATGTTCGGCTCCGATATGCCTATTACCAAAATGCGTATGTACCGTATCTGCGAGGACAACCACTATGTAAACGTTGTTCCGCGCGGCGCGTACGGCGATGTTTCCGGTGACCCCAACATGAAGGAAGTCGACGACGCTTCTCATATGACCACGTTCATGTACGAGGAGCTGCGCGCGTTCAAGCGCTGTGCCGAGGAGCTGATGCTCAGCCGCGAGGACGTATGCGATATACTGTGCAACAACACGGCGCGGCTTTTCAATATGAAGATATAAAAGGTGAGGTACACAAAAGTGGAAAAGATCAAAATCGGCGTACTGCCCCTGTACATAAAGCTGTATGATGACTGCGGGCTTACCATAAGAGACCGTCTTGAGCCTTTTTACAACAAGCTTTGCGACCGTTTTGAAGAGCTTGGCTTTGATGTTGTAAGAAACAGCTTCTGCTGCGTGAAAAGTGAGTTTGAGGCATGCGTTTCCAAGTTTGAAAACGATGGCGTAAAGTGCATTGTCACCTGGCACGCGGCATACTCTCCGTCCCTTGAGTCCATAGATGCTCTTGCGGGCACAAAGCTGCCTATCGTTGTTCTCGACACCACCGAAACATATGATTTCAGCCCCGCGCAGGACAGCGGAGAGATCAACATGAATCACGGTATACACGGCGTTATGGACATGACAAGCATGCTCAGTCGCCGCGGCAAGTCTTATGCTATAGCTGCGGGACATTTCCCCACGAGCGATGTGGTCGAGAGGGCTGCAAGGCTCGTTCGCGCCGCTGTCGGTGCTTGCTCGCTTGCGGGCAGCCGTGTGGGTACAATCGGCGGCAGCTTTGACGGCATGGGAGATTTCCTCATTTCGGACGAAGAACTGAAGGAGCGTTTCGGTGTTACCGCCGTCTATTCCGACGGAGAAGAGCTCACAAAGCTTCGCGCCGCCGTCAGCGACGAAGAGGTAGATGCCGAAATTAAAAAGGATCTGGAAAGTTACCGTGTTCTTGCGCCTTTCTCAAGAGAGAGCCACGCAAAGACCGTGCGCAACTGCCTTGCGGTGCGTCACTGGCTTGAAAAGCATTCGCTTGACGCGTTCACCGTAAACTTCCGTGAGATAAGACCCGAAAACGGACTTACGGTAATGCCGTTTATGGAGGCGTGCAAGGCTCTTGAGCGCGGCACGGGTTATGCCGGAGAGGGCGATGTTCTCACGGCGGCTATAACCGGCGCGCTTATCCGCGGCTTTGAAA
>USKS01000042.1 GCA_900555345.1 uncultured Eubacteriales bacterium | reverse complement strand
TATTTTCTACCTTGAGACTCTTTTTTGTGCTGTCCGTACAATTTGGGGCAGTTCACGGCGCCCGCTCTCTTTTTATTCAGGTTTTTTATCTGTTATATGCTTTATAAATTCTCCGAGGCGCCAAAGCTGTGACGGCTTATCGTCGCGCAGCCATGCCGCTCTGTACTCTTCAAACCACGAATCAAACTGCTCCTGCAGCTTTTCTCCGTCCTCGTATCCGACGACGCCGCGTATATGCAGCATAAGGCGGTTCATAAGCTCCGTTGCCCTCGCGGCAAGAATGAGATCGTCTGTAACGGGGTCGCCGTCTCTGCCCAGCGAGCGCAGCTTTTCCGCCGCCTTTCGGCATATTTCAATGCCGTTTTCGGCGTCGGCATCACAAAGCTCTCCGCTGTCGTCGTAGCGAAGCTCGGTATTCTGCCCTTCAAGGTAGTTTCTGCTGTGCCAGACCACAAAGCGCGACCAGTCGCAGGTGCGCTGTGCTTTTGCAAGCTCGCGCAGCATGTCCGCCATATTGAACTGCGTGATGCCGTACAAAAGCCTTGTGGCAGCCTTCTCGTAGTTCTCACCGGTCTCTGCATCCACATTCCAGCTCTTCTGCGCGCCGAAAAGCATACCGTAAAGGTTGCAGTTGAAGCTGCAGACATGGCCGAAATCGCCCCAGTTCGTGTTGAGCATTCCGAGCGCGCCGTATTTTTTGCCGAGGGCTGCAAACTCGGATATATTGCCTACGGAGGAGTCGATATCCTCAAAAAATCCGTTCCAGCACGAGGTTCCCGGGCAGACTATGCTTTCATACCCGCGCTCGGCGAAAAAGCTGCCGAGCCACTGCGGTACAGTTTTGTGATAGCACCAGTTCAGCACGGTCACGGGAGATTTTACCCTCTCCTGCATAAGATCGGCGTGCGCCATGCAGACATCGCCCCACATCATGACCTTTTTTCCGTGAGACTCCACCAGGTCGATAAGCGCGTTCAGATGATGAAAATACGCCTCGCCCTTGTCGCGGCCGGCATTTCTGCCGCTGCAAAGATCCATTGTTTCGTCGCAGCATATATTGAATTTATCCGATCGGAACAGTGGCATATACTGCTCTATCATGCTGCCGATGACCTTTATCGAATCGGGATTGTACGGATCGATCGTGTGATGCCACTGTTTTTCCATCCAGTAATGGGTGGCCATTTTGTGTTCGGGAAGCTCGCAGAGATAGTTGTATCTGTCGCTCTGCAGCAGGGTGAACAGATGACCGAAGGTGGAAAGGCTGGGCACGAGCTCTATAAAATTCTGATAACAGTATTCGTCAAGCCCGATCATTTCCTCGGCGCTCATGGCCTCCTCCGCGCTTATCATTCCCTCAAATTCTTTGAAGAGAAAGGCGTCCTCTATATAAAGCTGCAGAGAATTTACCTTGTACAGGCTGAGCATGTCAACAATGTGTCTCAGCTTTTCCGGCTTATTCACCCTGCCGCGGGTAATATCCTGATAGAAGCCTCTGTACGAAAAATCGGGACTGTCAAAAATACGGCAGCAGGGGATCTTTGCCCCGTTGGTCGCCGTAAGCTGGCGCAGGGTCTGTATGGCGTAAAACGCGCCGCGCGCACCGGGCGCACGGATATCGACTCTGTTTTCGGTCACATCAAGTGTATAGGATTCGCAAGCCTCGTCGCCGCCGTGCGAAACCGTGATCGAGCCGTCCTTCGGTGCTCCGCAGCTCAGCGGCACAATGACACCTGCCGCCCTGCCCATCTCGCCGCACAGTATGCCCGCGGCACGCACGATGCGGCTGTCGCAGCCGTCGCTTACATACACGCCCGCGCCGCACACGGAAAATGTGCCGGGCAGCTCTTTGATCTCTTTCGGCGTCGGAATAATCGTTATCATACAGCGCTCCTTAAAAAAGTCGTGCGCGGCGCCGCGTCGGTGCCGCGCACAGTTCAGTTTATTGTAGCACGTATTATTTCAATAATCAACACCGAAGAGCGCTTATATGGGCATAAATTATTCAACAGTTACGGATTTTGCAAGATTACGCGGGTGATCGACGTCGCAGCCACGAAGCAGCGCCGTTTCATAGGCGAGAAGCTGAGAGAAAACGACCGTTGCAAGAGGCGTGAAATACCTTTCCGTCTTCGGCAGGACGAAATGCGCATCGGAAAATTTCTCCGGCTCATCAAGATCCTCGCCGCATACCAGGATCACAAAGCCCCCGCGGGAGCGCACCTCTCTGATGTTGCCGCACATTTTGTCGTAGTAGCCGCCGTCGCTTGCCAGGGCTATAACGGGCGTGCCGTCCTCTATAAGCGACAGCGTACCGTGCTTCAGCTCTCCCGCGGCATAAGCTTCGCTGTGTATATATGAAATTTCCTTAAGCTTCAGCGAGCACTCGCTGCAAGCAGGCCAATCCGGACCGCGCCCGATAAAGTATATATCCTCGCTGTCCTTTATCATTTTCGCAAGCTCTGCGATTTCGCCGCGGCGGGAAATTATATCGGATATCGCGCCGGGCACATCCCGCGACAGCGCACGGCACAGCTTTCTCGCCGCGGCGCCGTCTATCCTGCCCTTTTCAAGCGCAAGCTTTACGGCGACGGTGGCAAGCAGCGCAACCTGCGTTGTGTATCCCTTTGTCGTCGCAACGGCGATCTCAGGACCCGCGCCCTCGTATATCACATAGTCCGACTCTCTTGCCACCGCCGAGCCTACGGCGTTTACTATCGAAACGCAGCGGTGCCCCGTTTTCTTCGCGAGGCGCAGCGCCGCAAGGGTGTCCGCCGTCTCGCCCGACTGGGATATGGGCAGCGCCAGCGTTCGCCCCACGGTCGCGGGCGGATCGTATCTGTACTCCGACGCGGTGTTCACCGTTACGGGAACGCCTGCAAGGGATTCTATCAGAAATCTGCCCACGAGCCCCGCATGAGTCGCGGAGCCGCAGCCTATGATCGAAACGCTGTCGCACTCCCGCCAGAGCGAGTCGGGAATGCCGTCGCCCGAAAAGTCGGGAAGTCCGTCCGTGCCTATTCTGTACGAAACGGTTCTGGAAACGGCGTCGGGCTCTTCGTGGATTTCTTTCAGCATATAGAAGTCGTAGCCGTCCTTGCCCGCAGCGCCGACATCAAGGGCAAAATGCTCGGTTTCGCGCTTTTCGTATTCGCCGTTTTTTGAAACGAAGTACGCGCCGTCCCGTCTGAGGCAGAACACCTCGTCCTCGCCCGGGCGTATTATCTCGCGTGAGTACGGCAGCAGCGCGGGGATATCCGACGCGGCATAAGCGCCGTCTTCCGCAATTGCCAAAATCAACGGATTATCTTTTCTGACGGCATAGACCTCATTCGGACGGTCGTTGAAAATAACTGCCAGAGCGTACGAGCCGCGAAGACGCGCGCACGCCGAATACAGCGCCGCAGCGGGATCTCCCAGCTTTTTGTATTCTCTGTCCGTAAGGTGCGCAATGCATTCGGTGTCGGTATCGCTTACAAAAACATAGCCTTCTTTTTCAAGCTCTTCTTTTATATTTAGACAATTGTCGATAATGCCGTTGTGCACTAGTGTCAGCGAGTCTGAGGAGTGAGGGTGAGCGTTTTCCTTTGTAGGTGCGCCGTGGGTCGCCCATCTGGTATGACCTATGCCGCAGCTGCCGCTGCAGTTTTCGGCAGCGGCTTCCTTTTCAAGCTCCGACACCCTGCCGCGGCACTTTATTTTTACTATTTTCCCGCAAGGTCCTGCTATCGCCATGCCCGCGGAGTCGTATCCTCTGTATTCAAGGGCGTAAAGCCCGTCAAGAATGATCCTTTCGGCACTTTTTGTGCCTGTGTATCCCATAATTCCGCACATTATCCTCTGTCCTCCCGATCCACGATCGTGTCAGCGCCCTTCATTATGCAGTTCTCCGCCACAACGCCTCTGACCGAGGTCAGCGGATATACGCTTGTATTTCTGCCGACGATCGTTCCCGGATTGAGCACGCAGCCGCAGCCTATATCCGCCCGATCGCCCAGAACGGCGCCGATTTTTTTAAGTCCCGTTTCGTATGTGGCGTCGCCGCGGACAACAACGTTTGATTTGTCCGCCTTGAGATTCGAGCATACGGCACCCGCGCCCATATGAGAAAGGTTGCCGAGGATCGAATCGCCTACATAGTTATAGTGCGGCACCTGCACGCCGTTCAGAAGTATGCAGTTTTTAAGTTCTGTGGAATTGCCTATAACGCAGCCCGTGCCGGTTATGACCGCGCCGCGGATAAAAGCCCCCGGGCGCACGATGCATTTTTCTCCTATCACCACAGGACCTTCTATTACGGCGCTGTCATATATAACAGTGTCTCTGCCGACGATAACGTCGTCCGAAAGCTTTCTGAAGCCCTCGGGCATATTTTCGCACAGCTTTTTCGCGGTATCTTTAATAAGCCCGAGCAGCTGCCAGGGGTACTCCGCTCCCTCGAAAAGTTCTTTCAGGTAAGGAGTATCGCAGGACATAAGCTCCGATAATTTAACGCATTTTTTATTCACAGCAATACCCCCGTTTTTTTATCACATCATACAGACGCGAAATGTATTTTTCGCAGTCGTCACGGTTTTCGCACTCAGCCATAATACGTATAACCGGCTCCGTGCCGCTTACGCGCAGCAGTATGCGCCCGCGGTCTCCTATCTCGCCGTTCAGCTCGTCGTACTTTTTCTTTACCTCTTCATCGGACACGGTCGCGCTCTTGTCGGATACACGGACGTTTTTCGTCACCTGAGGATACGGCACGACTGCCTCGGAAAGCTTTGAAAGCGGAGATTTTCTGTCGCGCATTTCCTCGGCGACCATGATAGCCGTCAGAAGTCCGTCGCCCGTCGTCGCGTACTTCTTGAGAATAATATGCCCAGACTGCTCGCCGCCCAGACTGTATCCGCCCTTTTCCATGCACTCGTACACAAATCTGTCGCCTACAGCCGTTTCCTCATGGTCAATGCCCGCCTCGCGAAGCGCTTTGAAAAGTCCGCTGTTTGACATGACTGTGGTGACTACCATATTGTTGTCAAGCATACCGCGCGATCTCAGCCGATTTGCAAGAACGTACATTATTCCGTCGCCGTCCACGATCTTTCCGTTTTCGTCAACGGCAATGCATCTGTCGGCGTCGCCGTCAAAAGCAAAGCCCACGTCAAGATGCTTTTCGCGCACGAGACTGCAAAGCGCTTCCATATGGGTCGAGCCGCAGTCGCTGTTCACATTAATTCCGTCGGGAGACGCGCCTATGACGTACGTCTGCGCGCCGAGAGCGTCGAAAACGGCTTTTGCTATCATCCATGACGCGCCGTTTGCGCAGTCAAGCCCGATCTTCAGCCCCTTGTATGAATGGGAGGCAAGGGATATAAGGTAGCCCACGTAGCGGTTTCTGCCCGCAACGTAGTCCACAATGCAGCCTATCCTGTCGCGCTTTGCCAGAGGCAGATCGTCACCTTCGATGCCGAGAGACTCAAGATCGCCGTCGAGATATGCCTCTATAAGCGCGGCGGTGCGGTCGTCAAGCTTTTCGCCGTAGCTGTTTATAACTTTTATTCCATTGTCGTAATAAGGATTGTGCGACGCGGTTATCATTATGCCGCAGTCAAAGCCGTCCTGCCTTGTGACGAACGAAACGCTTGGCGTTGTTGTCACGTGCAGCATATACGCGTCGGCGCCGGAGGCGGTGAGCCCCGCGACGATCGAATACTCAAACATATAGCTCGAGCGGCGGGTATCCTTGCCAATAACTATGCGCGGGCGGTACGACGGAGCGTGAAAGCCCGAAAGCGGAGAGGAAAAATACCAGCCCAGGAATCTGCCCACACGGTACGCCTGGTCGGAAGTGAGCGTTATGTTCGCCTCGCCTCTGAATCCGTCAGTGCCGAAATATTTGTTGCCCTCATAGGGCTGATTTATAGCAGATTTTTTGCCGGGCACGTCGCCGAAAACGTCGATGTCGTCGCGCAGCAGGCTGTCGCACGAAACGGAGAAAAGCTCGCACAGAAGCAGCACTTTGTCAATCTGCGGCACTGCCTGGTCTATCTCCCATTTGGAAACGGACTGACGGGATACCTCAAGCTTTTCCGCAAGGGTCTCCTGGGAAATGTGCGCCGCGGTCCTTAAATTGAATATTTTTTTGCCGAGTGTCATTTTTGTGTACTCCTTTCGGTCGTCGTCTCTTTGTTTCACCTCTGCCATAATACAGTATCGGAATGTATTATTCTACCAACCGGACGAGGAAATTTTTGCGCAACCGTCGGTTGCAAGCGGTGTATATTTATATTTTACTCCGACGGCTGAAAATTATCAACGCCAAATTTTATATATTGATTTTGTATTAAATTTCCTTATTTTACGGGCATTCGACGATGCCGCACCGCCCCCGCGCAGCACGCCGAGATCTGTATTTTTCCCCGCAACCTGCGGCAGCGCAGGCTCATATTATAACGACTTTTCCAAAATTCGCAGTACAGGGGCGCGGCATTTTTCGCGCCTCTCAGAAAAAGCTGCGCCGCATATTGCAAAATGTGAAAAAGAATGGTATTATATTAAATGAATATAAATCCCGAAGGGCACCGCGGCGGATGCGGCTGCCGACCGCAGACGCGGGCGCGCTTCGGATTTATACAATTGAATAGCTGAAAATGAAAGATACGGTTTGAAAAGTTGTACGCTGAGTAGATGAAAAGGAGATCCGGTTCGAATCCGGAGCAACCGCCATTACTGTATTTGAAAGACATATGTACACAGCATGTGCGGCTGTATTGCCGCAGGCTGTGCGCTTTGGATGTTCATAAGTCAGGATACCTGCCATATCTTTCGGTTCAACACGGCTTTGGTGTGAAGAGTGCAACCGACCCACTCCGCTTTTCTGCGGGTCAGGCTGCGCTTTTATTTTTGCCGTGCGTCCGAACCGACGATGCTATTCGCAGAGTATTCATCCGAACATTCAAGGAGGAAAAAATGAAAAAGAACGCAAAACGCTTTTTTGCCGCACTTCTCGCGGCAATACTGGCAGTGTCGGTACTGCCCGCGGCGGTCTTCGCCGACTCGCAGGCCGATCTTACCGTAAGCACCGCGGCGCAGCTGCGGAAATTTGCCGAAGATGTAAACGGCGGAAACCCGTACGAGGGCAAAACCGTAGCGCTTTCCGCCGACATTGATCTTGGCAGCGTGGAATGGACGCCGATCGGCACATCGTCAAACCCTTTCAAGGGAACGTTTGACGGCGGCTATCATATCGTAAGCGGCCTCAGCATCACTTCCGGATCTGAAGCAGGTCTATTCGGTCTTGTAAGCTCCGGTACGATCAAAAATCTTGTGGTACGCGGCAGCGTAGAAGGCAGCGGCAGCATTGCGGGCATCGTCGGCAAGCTCTCAAACGGCAGAATCGAAAACTGCAGAAACGAAGCAAACGTTTCCGGTGCCTCCGCGGTCGGCGGCGTTGTCGGAAACGTTGACGGCAACACCACGGTCGAAAGCTGTGTGAACAAAGGCAGCGTCAGCGGCACAACAGGTTACATCGGCGGCGTTACGGGTCAGCACTGGAGAGCGGGAACTGTCGAAAACTGCTACAACTCGGGCGCGGTCAGCGGTCCCGCCTCGGTCGGCGGCGTGTCCGGCGGACACAAAGCAGCGTCCCCCACACTGAAAAACTGCCTTAATACGGGCATAGTCACAGACACCGCGGCGGCTCAAAACAACATCGGCGCCGTCATCGGCGAGTGCCGAGGCGGTTCATTCTCAAACTGCTTCTACATCAAGGGCACGGGCACCGATACAAAAGCGGGTGCCGAAGAGGTTGAGACCGTCAGCGCCGACAGACTCGGCGACGCGTTTGAGGACACCGACGGCGGCGTTGCCCTCAAATGGGAAAAGAACGTTAAAAAAGATATACCCGCAGAATCCTTCACCGAGCGCACAGAGCTTTCGGCAAAGCTTGCAAACTACATTAAAAGCGCAATAAGCAGCAAAAAGACCATGGCCGGAGTTGAAGGAACACTGCTGGGAGACCCATCGTACACCGCAGGCGCGAGCAGCACCGACACAGACTGGATGGCACTTGCAATGGGTCGTTTCGGCTGGCAGGACAGCACGGGCAAATATCAGCATATGTACGACGACGGTACGGGCTACGGCGACTATCTCGCCGCAATGAAAGCCTATATCGAAAAAACATATACCGAAAACAGCGGCATTCTGCACAGGGTAAAAGCCACAGAGTGGCACAGAGCGGTCGTTGCCGTCGCGGCGCTTGACGGCGATCCCGCAAACTTCGGCATATATAACGAATCGTCCATTGATCTTGTAGCCGACGGCAGCTACAACTGCGTCGTTAAAAGAGGTCCCGGCGCGCAGGGCATAAACGGCTGGATATGGGGACTTATCGCAATGGACGCAAAGCTTACCCCCGCGCCCGCAGACGCAAAATACAGCCGCGAAGCGTTTATCACGGAGATACTTAAAATGCAGCTTGCGGACGGAGTAGGCGGCAACGAATACGGCGGCTGGGTGCTCGGCGGCTACGGCGCGTCCTCCGACATCGACATCACCGCAATGGCGATCCAGGCTCTCGCGCCTTATTACAACGACGATACAGTCTATACATACACAAATAAGGCAACCGGCAAAGAAGTTTCAAAAACGGTACGTCAGTGCGTAAACGAAGCATTTGACCGCCTCGGCTCAATGCAGAACGCAAACGGCGGATTTACCTCATGGAATACAGAAAACGTTGAATCGATCGCGCAGGTAGTCGTGGCTCTCTGCTCAGTGGGTATCGATCCCGCAAAGGATGGGCGCTTTGTGACCGAGAGCGGCAAAACACTGCTCGACGC
>USKS01000041.1 GCA_900555345.1 uncultured Eubacteriales bacterium | reverse complement strand
TGTTCGCTATCTATATTTGATAATATATACCTTGCCCGGTTCGGTTTTTTCGGGTCTCGGGGACTTTTGGGGAGAAAAGTCCTCGAGTGGGGCATGGGGCGAAGCCACATAAAAACCGTCCCCCATGTCGGGGCGCGGAGCCCCGCCAATACCGTTCCCTGCGGGGCGGGGAGCCCCGCGAAATCGTTCTCCCTGCGGGGCGCGAAGCCCCGCTGACAGCATTCCCTTTCAGCTTTTGTCGTAAGCGACGATGTCCTCGCCGCCGAGCAGACGGCCGGTATCGCTTTCGATCTTCTTGACAAGATCGGTCAGGGTATAGAACTCGCCGACGCCGTTTACCGTAATAAGCGAATGGCGCGTCGAATACCTGTAGAACCTGAAAACAGTCGTCTCACCCGAAAGCGTTGTGTAGCTGAAGGTGAGGTCTGCCGCATCGGTGTCGGCGGCAAGAGACGCAAGCTCCTCTTCGCTGAGGGTGCAGAATTCGTCATCCTTGCAGTATCCCTGCGCCGTGAACGCCAGAAGCGTCTTGTAATACCGGCGGAAATTGTCAGCAGCGCGCTGCGAGAGCATTTCTCCGCCGGCGCTGACGGCAAGTGTTGCATTTCCGCTCTCGTCCGTACCGTGGTACAGCCTGAAATTCGTTGTCTTTCCCGAGAAGCCCACGCTTATCTCAGAAAGATTGGTGATATACTGCTGGAACAGATACGGATCTATCCAGTCTATAAGATCGTATTCGAGGTAATCGTACGTGTCTCCGCCGCACTTGCCGATGACGTTCGGGTACATATTGTTGTACATATAATAGTTGCCATCGCCGTCGCGCGCGCTGAAGAATATTTCAAATTCATATCCCTTATAATCAAAGGTGATAACGTGGGCGGGATCGTCAAGCCCCACCGCCGCCAAATCCGCGTCGGAGGCGCCCAGCTTGTAGCAGCTGTCCGCATACAGCCCCATGTAGGAGTATATTATGTCGTAGTACAAAGTGGAATCCGGTATATACGCCGTGGGATACACCATAATATTTTCCGCAAGGGCGTTTTTGTTTATCTGGTCCTTTTTGTCCTTAAGCTTCATGCGGAGCAGAAGCTCGCCGTTTTTGAAGACCGTAAAATTGTCCGTCGTGTAGTAGTCGTCCTTTGATATGCCCGCGCATACCACCGGAGTCACATAGCTTTCAATAGGCACAAGCACCGTGTCCGCCACCTCCGTGCCGAGCACGTATACGCTGCGCCTGCCCTCGACCATGCAGTAGTATCCGCCGCCGGTCAGCAGCCTGTCACCCACGAAAACGCGGTACGCCTGTCCGGATTTGGAAAGCACCGTCCAGCTTGCCTGTGGTTCGGTAAGTCCGTATTCCTCAAGCTTTGCGTCGGAAAGGGACGAGCCCACCTTCGTTTTTGAAAGCGTGTACGTCGCAACGTTGAGAAGGCTTGCAAAGAGGTCTTTGTTATACGGCACATTGTCGTAGCCGTCTATAACGAAATCGGTGCCGTCCGTGCCGCTTGCGGTGAACTTGAACGTGCCGTAGGCATTGTCCACCTTTATATACTCCACATCCTCGCGGCTCATGCCGGTGAACATGAATATTGAGCCGGAGGAGCTAAGGTTCTCGCCCTCCTCCGTTTCCGCGGGCTCTGCGGTGTCGGCATTTCCCGTGTCGGCAACGGCGGGTCTTATAACAAAGAAATATACGCAGGCGGCAGCCGCGAGAAGGACGGCAAAAACTATGAGTAAAATATTCTGCCGCTTCATGAGTTCTTTCTCCTCACCCATACGACTGCTCCGCAGGCTATGATAACAACGGGCAGGACTGTAGCGAGAGCCACGGTCCAGTTGTTTGCCTGTGCCGTTGTAATGTCGATGGACGTGTCGTCAAGCACCTTGGGCTCAATGTCGGCAAGAACGCGCTCTCTGCCGGTTATGCGCATCGCGCTGTACAGAATATCCCTGTTCGCGTATGATTTTGCGTTGAGATATTCGCTGTTGTTGTAATCCGCACTGCCGCACGCCAGAACATACGAATACATATATTCGTTGTTTTCCACTCTCGTCTCGCGGGAGAGTATCATAAGCGGGGCGCCGGAGGCGTCGGTCTCCTCGCCGTTTGCACCCACAGCGACCGCGCCGTCGTGGGCACTGAGCACGGGGGATACCTCGCGCACACCGTCCAGATTGTCGGCCCTCTCCCATAGAAGCTTCAGCGGCATGGCGTTCTGAACTATGGTCTTGGGCATGGAGCCGAGCTTTGATATGTCAAGATACAGCGACGAGCCCAGCCCCTCGGTCTCATATGCCGCAACGATGCTCTTCTGATCTACGGAAACGGAGTTCGCGCCGTCCTTTACATAGGAGTCGGGCGTGAACTCTATGCCCCATTCATACAGAAGCTCGCTCAGGTTTTTAAGCTCGGAGGCATGGCTCGGGGAGGCGAATACCATAAGGCATCCGTAGCCGTCGAGAAAAGCGTCCAGCTTGTCTATTTCGTTTGTCTCGCTGCCGGACTCAATGCCCGCAAAATCGTATACGGGATCGTTAACGATAACTATTCTGGTGTCATCCAGAATATCGTCCTTTGCGAGATCGACGTCCACAACGGAGTAGCCCGCATCCTCAAAAAGGGAGGTGAGCGCCTTTGCGCTGTCTCCGGTCTTCTCACCGTGGGCGGTGGTAAAGCATACGACGGGCATTTCCGCCGCCGTCATCGACAGAATGGCGGAGGCAAACTTGTATTCGCCCTGGTATGCCCAGATCTTGTTGTTTTCGTTGGTTATAAAGAAAGCGTCTATCGCGAAAAGGCGGAACTCCGTGCCGGAGGTGACGAGCACGGACGTTGTTTTGATGTCCTGTGCCGCCGAGTTGTAGTACGGCTTGAAAAATCCCGGATTTTTCACAATGTCGATGCAGTGAACGCTGACGAAGTCGAAATTCTTTTCAAGCTCCAGCGCCGTCTGATACACATAGTAGAGATACGGACTTGCCGAGGCGATCTTGTCCGCCTCCACCGTGAAATATATGTCAACGTCCTCTTTTGTGTCGCGAAGGATGTCTTTTGTCTCGTCCGAGAGGCTGTATACCTGTCCCTTTGACATATCGATATACCAACGGAAATGCTGACCGAGAGCAAACACAGCCACGTTCAGCACGACAACAAAGGCGAGCACAAGGGCGATAAGCGCGCCGGATTTCGCGGTGTAGGTGCGCTTTTTTCTATTAACGCTGTTTTTCATTTTCATCTTCATTCTCGCCGCCCCCTTATGCATACCTGCGCTTTTCGTAAACGCGCACGGTAAGGAAAATGAACACGGCGCAGACGCTTACATAGTAGACCGCCGCGGGGATATCGAAAATGCCGTAGGTAAAGTTTGCGAATCTTGCATAGATGGATATCCAGCTGAGTATAACTCTCACGGGATAGAAGTTTATGACGTTGTTGAGTATGGACGTCATGACAAGCCCGCACAGCACGGCAATGGTGCTGATGGCGGCGACGAACTGGTTTTCCGTAAGGGATGACATGAACAGTCCCACGGCTATAAAACAGCTGCCGATGAGAAGTATGCCCACGGTGCAGCCGATGATCTTCGCCCAGTTGGGGTCGCTGTACGCCGCAAGCACGCAGAAATACGGTATTGTCAGCACAAGGGTGGACGCGAAAAGCGTCAGCGCCGCAAAAAACTTTGCCAGCACCATACCCGTAAGGCTTACGGGCGACGTGAGCAGCAGCTGCTCCGTGCGGGACCGCTTTTCCTCAGAAAAGGATTTCATGGTGAGCAGCGCGGTTATGATAATATAAACGTACATCAGCAGCTGAAAATACAGCGACGAATCCGATGTCTGCGACTGAAGCGTGCATACGCAGAACAAAAGCGCCGACGCCGCGGAAAATACCGCCGCAAGTATATACGCTATGGGCGTTGTGAAATAGCCGCGCATTTCGCGCTTGTATATGGCCGTCATTTTGCGCCGCCTCCTTTTCTTGTGCCCGCGGAAGGATCTGTATCTGTGAGCTTTATAAATACGTCCTCAAGGCTCATGCCCTCTTCTTCAAGTCCGACGACGGCATATCCCTTTTCAGCCATGGCAAAAAACAGATTTTTGCGCGTGTCAAAGCCGTTTTCGCACTCGACGCGGTAAGTAATGCTGTCCCGCTCCCGCTCGCCCGTAGGCTCTGCCGAAGTTACCCCCGGCACCTCGCGGACGGCTTTCGCGACGTCCTGCGGGCTGCCGCATATCTTTACGGCGTAGCGCGTGCTGCGGTTCAGCGCATGGGCTATGTTGTCCGTTTTCTCGTCGGCAAGCACCTTGCCGCCGTTTATTATGACCACGCGGTCGCATACGGACTGCGCCTCGGACAGAATATGGGTGGAAAGAATGACCGTGTGCGTTCTGCCCAGCGTGCGGATAAGATTGCGCACCTCGATTATCTGCTTGGGGTCAAGACCTACCGTGGGCTCGTCGAAAATGAGCACCTTTGGGTTGCCCACAAGTGCCTGCGCTATGCCAACGCGCTGACGGTAGCCTTTAGAAAGGTTCTTTATAAGCCGTCTGCGCACCTCCGTCAGGCGGCAAACGCGGCATATCTCCTCAAGATGCGCGTCTCTTGCGAGGGTGCAGCCTTTCAGCTCATACACAAAGCGCAGATATTCGTCCACCTTCATGTCCATATAAAGCGGGGGCTGCTCCGGCAGAAATCCGATGAGCTTTTTTGCCTTGTCCGGCTGCTCCGCCATGTCGATGCCGTCTATTTTTACGCTGCCTTCATTGGACGAAAGGTATCCGGTCATGATGTTCATGGTGGTAGACTTTCCCGCGCCGTTGGGACCGAGAAATCCGAGGATCTCACGCTCTCCCACCGTAAAGGACACCCCGTCAAGCGCTCTGAACGAGCCGAAGGTCTTTACAAGTCCCGAAACTTCGATCATATCATGTCTCCCTGAGTGATTTTTATGGGAATTTTCCGTTTGATTATATATTTTACCACATTATATACATATTTGTATAGATAAATATTGAATTTTTTCGAAGTTCGGCTCCGACCGCGGCGCAAGATGCGGCTTTTGTGCGGGCAAATTGTTGCACTTTTCCATTGATTTGTGTCGGAATATAGTATATAATAGATGTGAATTTGATACTCGGAGGTGACACGATGGGGGCGGGAAAGATCGCCGTCGGACTTATAAAAGGCTATATGCGCCTTGTGTACAGACCGCGGTTTACATACGCCGATGAAAGCCTTCAGACGGAAAATTTCGATAAACCGTCTGTAATTATCGCAAATCACTGCGATCACCGTGACGCCGTATTTCTCATGGCGTCGCTCGGAGGCAAAATATCAACGCTTACCGCGCGCGACTGGTACGAAAAGCCGCAGTACAAATGGGTGCTGAAGGACGCGGGGTGCATCCCGTGCGACCGCGGCGGCCTTGACACGGAGTGGCTGCGGGAGGCAAGAGAAGCGATCGCAAACGGCCGCAGCGTGCTTATTTTTCCGGAGGGTCATACGAGGCACGACGGAGAAATGAGCGAATTCAAATCCGGCTTTGCGCTGCTCGCCGTCATGACGGGCGCACCGGTGGTCTGCATAGGTCTTTCGGGCAAATACAGAAAATTCAGGCATACATATGCGTGCATCGGCACTCCCACGCCGACCGAGCGCACCCTTCGCATAGACTCAAAGAGTCTTGCGCAGGAGAGTGCCGCCTACAGAGAAAAAGTTGATAATCTGCGCCGGCGCGCCGGCGCAGTATGTGCCGCCGTCCCCGCCGCAGAGCGCGCAGACGTCGGTGCTGACAATAAAGAAAACGAAACAAAGGAAAGGGCAGAAATATGAAATCGTATTTTGAAAGCGAACGCTATCTCGAAAGCAAAAACTATTTTGAAGGTACGCTCAGCGAAGAGCTTTTGTCAGAGTTTGAGTACCTTCCCACCACAAAAGCGCTGCTCGAAAAGTGCAGGGCGCATTTTGCATCTCTTCCCGCGCTCACGGATACAAAGAATACCGTAACCTACGGCGAGCTGTATGACCGTGTTGCGCACCGCCGTGCCCTGCTTGACGAAAAGCAGATTCCCGCAGGCGGGCATGTAGGCGTTATGTGCCGCAACAACATAGATGCCGCCGAGTGGTTTCTGGCAGTAACATCCTCGGGCAGAGTTCTCATGATGATGCCCGTTTCTCTAAACGCGCAGGCGGTTGCGGGCATCAGCGCAAAGTTTGACTACAACGCCATCGTTGCCGACAGCGAGTTTCTGCCGCTCACCGAAGGGCTGAAGATCCCCGTTATAAACGCGGGAGACACAAGCGAAAACACTTCTCCTGCCGCGGATGTCAAAAAGGACACGGTCGCCGCAATATTCTTCACCGGCGGCACGACCGGCTCTCCCAAAGGCGCGGTGCTCACCCACGGCGCGCTTATGCGCGGCAGCCGCAACGGTTGTATTTACAAGGGCAACACGCTGCACAAGAAAACAATAATGATGCTGCCGCTCTCCCACATTTTCGGCGCTGTCATGGGATTTCTCTCCGGACTTTACGCGGGCGACACGCTCTGCACCTGCCCCGACGTCAAAAGCGGCATAGGGCTCATCCCCGTTTTCAGACCCACCACCCTCGTTCTCGTGCCCGGTATAGTTGAGATCATTCTCGGCATCGCCGGCATGAAGGGCGCGGCATTTTTGGGAGATTTGCACATGATACTTTGCGGCGCGGCTCCCGTACCTCCCCGTCTTATGACCGAGTTCAGAAAGTACGGCATAAACCTTCTGGCAGGCTACGGCCTTACCGAGGGCGCAAACCTCACAGCCGGAAACTTCAACACAGATACAAAGCCCCATTCCATGGGCCACATTTATCCCGGTCAGGACTACAAGGTCGTGGACGGCGAGCTTTGGATAAAGGGCGACAACGTTATGCTGGGCTACTACAAGGACCCCGAAAAGACTGCCGAGGTGCTTGACAGCGACGGCTGGCTGCACACGGGCGATCTTGTATCATTTGACGATGAACACTTTATCACCATCACCGGCAGACGCAAGAACATAATCCTTCTGCCCAACGGCGAGAACGTTTCTCCCGAGGAGATCGAGGATCTGTTCTATCAGAGCCCCATGGTCCGCGACTGCCTTGTCAGAGAGGACATTATTGGCGGTCATGCCGTTCTCGCGATTGAGATCCTGCCCGTTGCGCAGGCGTTCGCGGGCAAGTCCGACGAGGAGATCGAGGCGGCGCTCACCGGCCTTATGCAGGATATAAACAAAACGCTTCCTCCCTTCAAGAGAATAGCGAAGCTCACCGTCCGCAAAGAGGACTTCAAGCGCACGGGCGCCATGAAGGTCTCGCGTATATAAATTTTGACCGACGCAAATCTGACGAAAGGAAGTAGATCATGGATACAACACTTGAAAAGCTCAAAGGGCTTCTGAAAAATTCAATGCCCGATATGGATACAGATCAGATCACGCGGGAATCGTCCCTGCTTTCCGATCTGGGTCTTGATTCGCTGAACATGATGCTGCTCGCAATAGTTGCCGAGGATGAGTTCAATATCCGTTTTGAAACGGGCTTCAATCCCGAAACGGTGGGCGATCTTTGCGACTACATAGAGAAGGCAGAGGCTAAACGATGAAATGCGGTCTCGTACTTGAGGGCGGAGCGCGCCGCGGACTCTTCACTGCGGGCGTGCTTGACCGCCTGTATGAATTCGGTGTGGATTTTCCCTACATAGCCGGCGTTTCCGCAGGCGCGCAGGCAGCCATAAACTATGTGTCGCGCCAGCCGGGAAGATCCCGGTTCATGATGACTCCGAACAGCGAGGAGAAAACGCCCATACTCCCTCTGCACGACGTTCTGGAGAGGGAATTGCACAAGGTAACGTATGACTATTCATACAAGCAGTTTCCGTTCGATTTTACAAGCTATTTCGCGTCCGAGACGGAATGCGAGCTTGTGGCGACCGACTGCGCGACCGGCGAGGCTGCGTATTTCTCTGAGCGAAAAGACGAAAAGCGGCTTCTGGACGCTTTGTGCGCGTCCTGCTCGCTGCCGGCGATCTTTCCCCGCGCAATAGTGGACGGGCATGAGTATGTGGACGGCAGCATTGCCGACTCCGTGCCGTTTGAGCGCGCCATGGAGAAAGGCTGCGACAGGGTGCTTATAGTGCTGACAAAGCCCGCGGACGAACCCGCGACGGATTACAGAAAAATGCGCATTCTGCTTTCAAAGCTGTTTGAGCAGGACTGCCCCGAGCTGTTTGACGCCATGATGACCCGCTTTGACCGCTACGGCGAGCAGGCGCGGCGCATGACGGCGCTTGCCGAGGCGGGAGGTGCTATGATAATCCGCCCTGAGCGCTCTTATGTCAAGGCGTTCGACATGAATCCCGAAAAGCTTGACGTTGCCTACGACGAAGGCAGAGCCATGGCAGGCGCGCTCAAGGATAAAATATTGAATTTCGTCGGCGGCACAGAGCGGTGATCGTATATGGGGCTCCGCGCCCTAAGCTCCGACATGAGGGAGAAGGTTTTTATGGGGCTTCGCCCCATGCCCCGACCGAGAACCATTATATATGGGGCTTCGCCCCAAACCCCACTCGGGGACTTTTCTCCCCAAAAGTCCCCGAGACCCGAAAAAACGAACTGGATAAGGTAGATACTATCAAGCATAGATAGCGAACAAGGCTGCCGTCGGCAGCCTTGCTTTTTGTTCGGTGCAGACAGCACGGCACCGCGCCCGCCCCGACGCCCCGACGCCCCGCGCGCCCGCTGTGCCACGCCGCATCCGCCGCGCACCGCCACCCGTCCGCACCTGCACCCGTGCCCGCACCGCGCAAAAAATCCGCTCGTCTCCCC
>USKS01000040.1 GCA_900555345.1 uncultured Eubacteriales bacterium | reverse complement strand
CTCAGACGGGCTGCGCCGCGGCACTGCGGGCAAACGGCTTTGAGGTCGAAACAGTCCGAAAGGACGGCGCGCAGATACTCCGCCTTTTCAGGCAGGGAAGCAGACCGGACGTGCTCATCATGGACGCTTTCATGCAGGGCACGGATGCGATAGGCGTGCTCGGCGGACTTGCCGACATGCACCTTGAGCCGCGCCCGCTGGTGTTCGTGACCGCGTCGAACGCGAATCCGCGTCTTGAGCAGGAGATAACGCAGAGCGGCGCAGACTACTATTTCATCAAGCCCTTTGACACGCAGATACTCGCCCAGAGGATAAAACAGCTGACCGGGCTTTCCGCCCCGGCGCAGGGAAACATAGTTGCTTTTTCCGCGCAGGACAACAGCCTCGAGGTCACCGTCTCCGAGATAATGCACCGCATCGGCGTGCCCGCGCGTTTCTGCGCCGTCAAGCTCATCGAGGGCGGGGACGATCTTGCCGACCGCTTGCAGCTTGACGAGAACGAGAAGGAGCTGCTTGAGCACTGCATCCGCGACGAGCTTAACCGCACCGCACAGCGCAGAATGGCGGTTATAGACCCCGTTAAGGTCGTTGTGCTCAACTACCCGGTGGACAAAACCGAGTATTTTGAAGTTGCGAACAACGTGAACGATCCCGAAGCAGGAACCCGCAAGGTGGAATTCAGCCGCGAGCTTTACATCGAGCGCGAGGACTTTGCCGCCGTTCCGCCTCCAAAGTTCTTCCGCATGAAGCCGGAGGGCGAGGTTCGTCTTATGGGCGCGTATATCGTAAAATGCACGTCGTTTGAGACGGACAGCGACGGCAATGTTACGCTTATACACTGCACGGCTGATATCGAAAGCGGCAACGGCAACCCCACTGACGGCAGAAAGGTCAAGGGCACCATCCACTGGGTAAGCGCGGACAACTGCGACGATATAACGGTAAACCTCTATGACCATCTGTTCACCATTGAGAACACCGGCGATATTCCCGAGGGCAAGACCTTTGCCGACTATATCAACCCCGATTCCGTAAAGACACTTACCGGTGTAAAGGCGGAAAAGGCGCTTGAAGGCTCCGATGACACACATTTCCAGTTTCTACGAACGGGATATTTCGTCAAGGACTCCAAAAATCCCGGAGTATATAACAGAATAGTAACTCTTAAAGACAGCTATAAGCCCGAATAAGAAAAAGGCAGCGCGGTATTTCCTGCGCTGCCTTGATATAAAGAGAAAAACTTGCAGCATTTCGCTGCAAGTTTTTTCTTATTGTCAACGGAAACCTCCGGCTATGCCGGAGGAGGTATCCTCCGTAAAAAAGCTTTAGCTTCAAGCATCGAGCGAAGCGAGTCGAGAATAACAATCCAAAAAATTCGTATGCACTCGATAAAAACGGCTGATGCCCGTTTACGGGCGGCGGGGCATTTGATGCAAGTGAAAAATCATTCAGTGCGTCTTTAGATGCTTGCCTGTAAAATGCCCTTACAGGGCTTATTCAAGCCTCCGGCTTAGCCGGAGGTCCTGACTTTTTCATATAACGTCAGCCTGTGACGGTGAGTACGCAGAACGCGCCGCCCGCGCGCGCTGCCTGTACTGCGCGCCGCGCCGCATCTTCCGACTCAAAAAGGGCAAAAACCGTAGAGCCGCTGCCGCTCATCATAGAAAGGGCGGCGCCGCATTCGCTGAATTCGTCGCGTATCCGGCGTGCTTTGGGACAGACGGCAAGCACATTGTTTTCAAAAATATTGAAAGCGCTCTTGTAAAGAGAGCCCATGTCGCCGCGCTCCACAGCGGATACCGCCGCGTCTATATCGCCCAGGTTGTCCGAAAGACGCTCTCCGAAGGCATCATCAAGCATTTTGTATGCTTCGGGTGTTGAAACTCCCTCACCGGCGTTTGCGATAACGCAAAGAGTCTCGGGCAGCACGGGCAGGGGAGTCATGATCTCTCCGCGCCCCGTGCACAGCGCGCAGCCGCCCGAAATGCAGAACGGCACATCGGAGCCGATCTCGGCGCCAAGCCGCAAAAGAGCGGATTGGTCAAGGGTCTCTTTGCAGAGCGCGTTCAAAAGCTTCAGCACGGCTGCGGCGTCTGCGCTGCCGCCCGCAAGCCCGCCCGCGACCGGTATGTTTTTTTCGATATGTATTTCACAGGCGCCGTTGATACCCGTCCTCTCAAAGAACAGTTCGGCGGCACGATATGCGAGGTTGCGGCTGTCAGTCGGCAGCTCGGGATCTGAGCAGAAAAGCTGTATCCCGCCGCCGCTTTTCGTTTCCACAGTCACGGTGTCGGAAAGCCGCACCGTGTGCATAATGCTTTTTATATCGTGAAACGAATCGGGACGCTTTTGCATAACGTCAAGATACAGATTAATTTTCGCGGGTGCGTTGGCAGATGCTTTCATCTCAGTGTACCAGCTTTATAATGGGATTTTTAACTATCTTTACGGAGTTTATGGGACAAAGCTCCTGACAGCAGAAGCAGCGTATACAGCGGTTTTTGTCAATTGCGGCTTTTCTGCCGCGGCGCGTTTCTTTTACGGTTATGGTGTGCACCGGGCAGGAATCGCGGCATTTGCCGCAGCCTATGCAGGTCCTCGAATTGATTTTCGGCCTCGGCTGAAAAAAGCGCGCCGCCCTTCCGCCCATAAACGTAGGCAGCTTTTTGAGAAAAGCCGGATTCTGCGCGTCGGGCAGCTTTATGTCTCTGACGGCGCAATCGTCCGCAGTTGTTTCGGGCGCACAGATGATTTTGGGGTCGGGCACGCACAGCCCTCTTTTGAGAGAGCAGCCGACGGTTGTTGCGTTGTCGATGCCGAGCAGCTTTGCCGCAGCGGTGTCAAGGCTGAATGGCGAGGCGGAGGTGAGGATAAATCCGAAATTACGGGCAGTGCCGCCTGTGGGACCGTTGCCCTCCATGCCCACTACGGCATCGCAGACGGCGATGACTGTCTTTTTTGCACAAAGCATCTGACAAAGATCGCATATCATCTGCGAAAAATCGCCGATCTTGGGAAATCTTGCATGCATTTCAAACTTCTGTACGCCGGGAACCGTGCCGAAAAAGTTTTTGACGGCGCCGCTCATGGCAGTGAGCGAATGCGTTTTCAGCTTCGGCAGATCTATTATAACGTCGGCGTCGATTATAGGCTGTATAATGCTGAAAGAGCGGCATTTCACGCCGTCCGCAAAGCTCATTGTGCCGAATCCGGCAGAAGTGTTCAGCCGAAATCCCTCGGACTGCGCGGCGTCGCGCATGCCGCAGTCCTTGTAGTGGTTTCTTATCAGCGGCTCAGTGTACGGTCCGCCCCAGCTTTCCGCGAGAACGATATCGGCAGCTCCCATATTCTTTGCAATGCGTGCCGCGGCGCGAACAACTGAGGGGTCGGTAGTTGCTGCGAACTCCGGCCCCTTGTTCATAACGAGATTTGGCTTCAGCACGACATTTTTGCCTTTGAAAACGTCCTCGCCTATGCCCAGCGCCTCAAACTGGCGAAGCAGCAGGGAGTAAATTTTGTCGGTATCATACTCCCCGCAGCGGGTCAGCGCCACAGGCGCGGCGGCGAAAGATGCGTCAGCCGATGACATAGTGTGCACCGACGCTTTCCTTGCGGGCAAGGGCTGCGTCAAAGATCATAAGCGCGGTTTCAGCCATATTGCATATTTCGTATGCGTCCTTTTCGGCAAGGTGCATATTTTCGTACTTCTTGCAGAGAGAAAGGATAAAGTCGCGGCCCTTCTGCATACCTGCCACAGTGCGCACGGCGCCCGCGTTTTCGGACATACAGCAGCGGATCGCGTCTCTGTCGGCGGCGATCTCATCGCTGTCGGCAGCGGGTGTAAAGTCGGGCGCGTCGGGCAGAGTAATGGGTCTGTGCGGTCTCTTTGCGGAGTTTATGTGGCGCGCCGCGCGTCTGCCGAACACGAGGCACTCCAGTATGGAGTTGGAGGCAAGGCGGTTTGCACCGTGTATGCCGGTGCAAGCGGCCTCTCCGCAGGCATAGAGTCCTTCAATATCGGTCATGCCGTCAAGGTTTGTTTTGATGCCGCCCATCATGTAGTGCTGCGCGGGACGAACGGGTATGCTCTGAGTCGGCACGTTTATACCCATCTTGCGGCATTCCTCAAATATGGTGGGGAAGCGGTGGGAGAAGAAATCTTCTGTCATGGAGCTTACGTCAAGGTATACGTTTGTCTCGCCGCTGCGCTCGAGTTCGGCAAGGAT
Organism: uncultured Eubacteriales bacterium; assembly: GCA_900555345.1. The sequence goes on along the minus strand of USKS01000040.1, from coordinate 4,714 downwards.
AAAGCGGGTGACAATATCTCTGGGGGCAAGGTCCTTGAGCTTATGCTTGTCCGCCATAAACGCCACGCCCTCAGAGTTTCTGAGTATTCCGCCCTCTCCGCGTACAGCCTCGGAGATAAGGAACAGACGGTCGCTGTATTCGGGGCAGTAAAGCGTTGTGGGATGGAACTGCACCATCTCCATATTTTTCGCCTTTGCGCCCGCGCGCACCGCGCACGCAATGCCGTCGCCCACGGATGCGCGGGGGTTGGTGGTGAATTTGTAAAGATAACCTATGCCGCCCGTTGCCAGTATTACATTGGGGGCGTGGAGAATGAACTGTTTTCCGTCGCTGCCGCTGACGACCGCGCCGCTGATATGGCCGTCGTCGGAAAGCAGATCAATAAGAAAAGTGTTATAGAATATCTCGATATTGCCCTTTTCCATAACGATGTGGGCAAGCTGCTTTGTGGTCTCACGTCCGGTGGCGTCTCCGCCGCAGTGAACGATACGGCGGCAGGAATGACCGCCCTCGCGGGTGATCATAAGCTCGCCCTCGGGGTTTGTGTCAAAGGGAACGTTGAGAGAAACAAGCTCTGCTATGTTCTCGGGTCCCTCTTCCACAAGCACCTTGACCGCCTCCTCGTCGCAAAGGCCCGCGCCCGCAACGAGAGTGTCCTCGATGTGACCCTCAAACGTGTCGTTGGGGGCGATGACCGAGGCAATACCGCCCTGGGCAAAATATGAGTTGCTTGTTTTAAGGTCGATCTTTGTGACAAGCGCTACTTTGAGCGACGGGTCGATGTGCAGTGCCGAATAAAGCCCCGCGATTCCGCTGCCTATAATAACTACGTCGTAGTCCTTTACCTCCAGCTCTTTCATGGAGCCGCAATACAGATATCTTCTCATAATGAAATACCTCCGGGAATGCCTTATACAAGCTTGAATTTCAAACTGATGTCAAGCGCTTTTACGGAATGGGTAAGCGCGCCGATGGAAATAATATCAACGCCGGTCGCCGCAACTTCTTTAAGATCCCTGTCACCCATGTTGCCGGATGCTTCAAGCACTGCGCGGCCCGAAACGATGTCAACGGCCTTTTTCATGTCGGGGCAGCTCATGTTGTCAAGCATGATAATGTCGGCGCCCGCGGTGAGAGCTTCGTCAAGCTCTTCAAAATTCTCCACTTCGACCTCTATTTTCAGCGTGTGGGGAACCGATGCGCGGGCAGCTTTTATTGCCGCGGTGATGCCGCCTGCCGCTACAATGTGGTTGTCCTTTATAAGAACTCCGTCGGAAAGATTGAAACGGTGGTTTGTGCCGCCGCCCACGCGCACCGCCAGCTTTTCAAGATAGCGAAGCCCGGGGGTGGTCTTGCGGGTGTCGGTGATCTTTGCCTTGTAGCCCGCAACCTCTTTGACCGCGCGGCTCGTTGCCGTTGCGACAGCGGACATATGCTGAAGCAGGTTCAGCCCCACTCTCTCGCCTGTCAGAACGCTTCTCGCGTTTCCGCATACCTCCGCGAGAACGTCTCCGCGCTTAAAGCTCTGTCCCTCCTCAAAGTGAACGTCAAGCTTTATGTCGGGGTCGAGCTCGTCGAACACGGCGCGCACAACGGGCATTCCGCAAAGAACGCCGTCCTCTTTCGCAATATATCTGCCGTGGGCGCAGGCGTCTTCGGGAATAGTTGCAACGGTCGTAACGTCGCCGTTGCCGCAATCCTCCTCAAGGGCGCTTTTTATTAGCTGCGAAACGGCAGGAACTGAAGTTATTTTCATATGCTTCACCTTTCGTGACAAATTTGCCTATACTTATTTCAGTGTAGCATACTTTTTGCCGCAATGCAAGGAAAAATCGCAAATATTAACATAAAAGCGCATGAGATACATACGGTTGACAAAGCTTTGCCGCGGAGTTATAATATGGCATAAGAAAAACACCGCATGGATCGGTATTTTTTGAGGTGTAAATATGAAAAAACTATTGTTTCTCATAAATCCCGTGTCGGGAAAAATGGCGCTCCGCGACGACCTTATGGCGGTCATCGAGGTGTTCTCAAAGGCCGACTACGATATAAACGTGTACCTTACCAAAAGCGAAGACGATATGAAAGAGCAGGTCGTCTCCCGCGGCGCGGATTTTGACCTTGTTGTCTGCTGCGGCGGCGACGGGACTCTCAATATGGTCGTCGGCACGGTGTATGAGCATCATGTCGATACGACCGTAGGCTACATTCCAGGCGGCACTACAAACGATTTTGCGAACACCCGCCATATTGACACATATGTTGTCGGCGCTGCAAAGCAGATATGCGAGGGCATGGTGAGAGATATCGATCTCGGCGTTCTGAACGGTCATCCCTTTGTGTACGTTGCGGCGTTCGGCATGTTCTCCGAGCTGTCGTATCTTACCACAAGAGAAATGAAGCAGAACATGGGATACGCCGCGTATGTTATGGGCGGCATAAAGTCTCTGGCAAAGTCAAAGCCCTATAAGCTGAAAGTCGAGTATGACGGCAGAGTCATAGAGGACGATTTCATATACGGTATGGTCTCGAACTCGCGTCGCGTGGGCGGCATGGAAATGCCCATTATGAAAAACGTGCTGTTTGACGACGGCGAAATGGAGATAACTCTTGTTCGTCATCCCAAGAATCCCGCGGATACGCAAAAGCTCATCAACTGCCTTGTAACGCAGATCGCGGATTACAATACCGTGTACGTTTTCAAGGCTTCCGAGGTGAAGATAAGCTGCGAGGACGAGATCCCGTGGACGGTTGACGGCGAGTTCGGCGGATCGTACAGGGAAGCGGACGTTGTCGTTGTTCCCGCCGCGGTCAAAATGATGTTCTGATGTGCCCGTCACGCTTTTGCACAATGCGACAGCGAAAAACAGTATAATTCAGTTATCAATTTAATAAAAAAGGAGATAATACCATGGAAAAGACTATTTGCAAGTATGTTTACAGCACAGAAAAATCGCAGGTTGTTAAAAAGTATACCGAGGGCGCTTTCGGCGATGCCGACGGCTATGAGGAGACTCTTTATGTAACAGAGGACGGCAAGTATTTTCTGTATGTCAACGGCGGCAGCGAGTCCGTACATCCCGCTGAGGATATAAAGCGTATGTCCAAGGCAAAGGCAGAGGAGTGGCTTGAAAGCCGCAAATAATTATTTGTGCCCGAGACTGGCAAGGAGAGGCAAATGACAAACAAAGAAAAAATCGCAAAACTGTATGAAATTCTCGATGAGGCTGACGTTTACAAACGCGCTGTCGGAAAAATATATTTCGATATGCAGACGGTCGCGCCCGAGGATGGACTTGACAGAGCGGGCGAGGACGAGGCTTTTCTCTCGAAAAAGCACTTTGAGCTCACCCATTCCGATGAGTTCTCGTCCCTTGTGTGCGGGCTGCACGACGACCCGTCGGGGCTTTCAGAGCTTGAGAACAAGGTCGTAGACAAGCTGTATGACGAATGGAAGAAAGAGAAAAATCTCAGTGAGGAGCTTGTATATAAATACACTTTCGCTTCAAACAAGGCGTTTTCAAAATGGCTGAGCGCCAAAAAGAAAAACGACTTTTCGATTTTCAGAGACAGCTTTGAAGAGGTCATAAAGCTTACGCGCGAGATGATAGAGGTCCGCGACGAAAAGAGCGCAACGGTCTATGATGCGCTGCTTGACGACACCGAAAAGGGCGGAAGCATAAGTCAGCTTGACAGCTTTTTCGAAAGCCTTAAAGAGCGCATAATCCCCTTGGTGGATCGCATCGTAAAGGACGGCAAGCCCATCCGCGAGGACTTTATGTCCAGAAAGTGCCCGGTCGCACTCCAGTCGGAGTTTTCGCGCCGGCTTCTCAAAGCAGAGGGACTGCGTTCCGAGGCGTTGGTGCTTTCCAAATCGGAGCATCCGTTTACGACAAATTTCGGCATTCACGATGTGAGAGTTACCACTCATTATTATGAGGATAACTTCATCTCAAATATTTTCACGACAATGCATGAGGGCGGACATGCTATGCTCATGCAGAACGAGCCGGAGGAGTTTGAGAAAAATCACATATCCGACAGCGTTACAAACGGCATGCACGAGTGCATCTCACGTTTCTATGAGAACATCATAGGCAGAAGCGAGGAATTTATCCACTTTATCTACCCGCAGCTTCTGGAGATAACCGGAGATACCTTTGCCGATATTTCGGAGAGGGAGCTGTACGAGGCGGTGAACGCCGTTCATCCGAGCCTTATCAGAACGGAATCCGACGAGCTTACCTACTGCCTGCACATTATAATCCGCTACGAGATCGAAAAGGCGTTCGTTAACGGAGATATAACCGTAGACGAGGTCCCCGCGCTTTGGAACAAAAAGTATAAGGAATACCTCGGCGTGGACGTGCCCGACGATGCAAGCGGCTGCCTGCAGGATGTACACTGGACGGGCGGTTACGGATATTTCCCGTCATACGCCCTCGGCAACGCGTACGGCGCGCAGATCCTTGAGACGATGAAAAAGGATATTGACGTTTTCGCGCTGGTGCGCGAAGGCCGCCTCGACGAGATCGCGCAGTGGCTCATAAAGAACGTGTTCAGCATTGCGTCGATAACCACGCCGGATGAATGGATACGCAAAATCACGGGCGAGAGCCTTGACCCGAAATACTACCTTGACTATATGGAAAAGAAATTCAGCGCGCTGTACAGCCTTGACTGAAAAGCGCGCCGAAGAAAGAAAAGCCC
>USKS01000039.1 GCA_900555345.1 uncultured Eubacteriales bacterium | reverse complement strand
CAGGTATAGTCTCGCCCCGCAGCGTTGCGCTTATAGGCTTTCTGATGTTCGGCAACCTCATACGCGAATGCGGAGTGCTTGACTCGCTTTCCGAAACGGCGCAGAAGGTGCTGCCGAACCTTGTAACGCTTCTCCTCGGTCTGACGATCGCGACTAAAATGCAGGCGCGCTACTTCCTTACCCTGCAGACGCTCATGATACTCGCCCTCGGACTTGTGGCATTCATATTCGATACGGCGGGCGGCGTTCTGTTTGCAAAGCTCATAAACATTTTCCTGCCGAAATCAAAGAAGATCAACCCCATGATAGGCGCGGCGGGCATATCCGCTTTCCCCATGTCCGCGCGTGTCGTCCACAAAATGGGACTTAAAGAGGATAACCAGAACTTTCTGCTCATGCACGCCGTAGGAGTTAACGTGTCGGGTCAGATAGCCTCCGTCATCGCGGGCGGCATGATACTGAACCTTATCCCCCGCTGACGCCGCGGTATATAGCCGCGGAGAATATTCGGCATTTGCAAAAACACATTTCCGCCCGCAGGCGGGAAATGCGAACCTACAAATATATAATGAGGTAGATATATGAAATTTGATATTCATGCACTGTACGACGTGCTGCCCGTAATAGGCAAGGGAATGGCGGGAGTATTTATTGTGACCGCCGTGATCGTGGTTACCGTAATGCTTCTGAACCTCGTGACCCGCCGCAAGGCAGGAAAAGAGGAAAAGGATAAATAAAAAACGGCGGAGCCGTGGGAGAATTTCCCACGGCTCCGCCGCTTTTGCGCCGTTTACTTCTTATGCCGATCTCCCGCGGCGGGCGCGATATGCTTCGTCCGAAGCCTTTATTTCTTCGCTTTCGTCAACTGTTCCTTGTATTCTCTCGCTGCTTTCGCTGCTCGACAGAACATTTCCGCGTCCATTTTGTCCATTTCTTCCGCTGTGTAAATGTGCACTTTCTTCTCTGAGGACAGGTCTTTCTCCGCATCTGACGTCGTTTTAGTATCTTTAGTATCCATATGTCAAACCCTCCGTGTTTTTGATCGCTTTTTCAGAAAACTTCAGTCCTTGAATGCGTACGGAAACGCTTCCTTCATCCTTTGTATATACTCCGTCTCGGACTTCGAACTGTGAAATTTCTCCAAACCCTTTTGTATTGTTTCGGAGCATTGCTCGTCCGAAGTCGCGTCGACAATAACGACCTTGTATTTGTTTCCTTCTTTGGAGGTCAGAGCAAATTCATTACCATACCGATTGCTGCTTCTTCCGGAGAGAATCCTTCTTCGAAAATACTCTTGAAGTCCGGCTCGTACCTCTTCATTAAGCTCTGCACCCTTTTCTCTGTATGATTGTAGTTCTCCCTGAGGCATTTCTCTACAAGCTTTTTGTATGTCTCTAAATCTTTGATCGAATGATTTTCCATCTTCATCCTCCATTCCTGATTTGATTATATCATAGATTTTTTCTGTGTCGAGGAATTATCAAAATTTGTTTCTTCCGACAACCGCCGCCATACGGCGCCTCTTTCTCCGGGTCCTTCGGAAAACGCTGCACCTTTGCCGTACATACCTTTCGGGCGGGAAGTATATCGAAAACGTTCGGGAAAGCCTTCCGTGCGAGCATTCCGAATATTACCCTTGACAACTTGCGGCGGGACTGATACACTTATTTCGGAAGCAGTAATCGCGAGGGAGTTATTCCTGGCGCGAGGCGCACGGAGCGCGGCTGCTTCTTTCTTTGTATTTCTAAACGCAGAAGATGCGCGGGCTTTGCCTTACAGCCGTGGCGGGACCCGCCGGACGCCGCCCTCGCGTCGCGATAAGACCGTTCGGCACGCGCCCGTACGGTACTGCCTGATTTTACACGCTTTGTATCGCAGCCCGTTCGCCGTATAATGCGCGCACCTATCCCCTATGTGAAAAAAGCTCTCTGCAAAACAGCAGAGAGCTTTTTTATGCATATATATACTGTCAGATGCCGGCGTTTATTAAACCGTTGAGGATAACGTCTACTACGCGGTCGGCATAATCCTTGGAGCTGCCGGCGACGCCGCTTTTAAGCTCAACAAAAAGTATATTGCTGCCGATTATATAGCTGAGAAGGCAAGTGGAAGCAATCGCAGTGTCCTTTATCCGGAGCTCTCCGCGTTCGACGGCGATATCCATAAGCTCTTTAATAAGCCCTATCCATACGGTTTGGCTGCTTCCGTACTTGCGTCTGTTGGTAAAAAGGCGCTTGTAGTCGGAGGGAGCCCTTTCCGACAGATCGGCTATGCTGATGTAAAGACCTTTCAGCGCCTCTTTGACCGGTTTGTCCATATCTATAAAAGACTTTGCGGTCTCGTATGCTTCACGGTCAAGCTGACGCGCAAGCTCATCAAGAATATCCTGTTTGTCTTTAAAATGGTAATATATTACTCCGGTAGAATAACCGATACGCTCGCCTATACGACGTACGGTAACATTTTCGTTGCCTTCTTCAAGCCCGATGTTGAGCGCTGCCTGAAGGATCATCTGCTTTACTGCTTCGCTTCTTTCCTGCTGATGCTGTCTTGACATATTATTTCTCCTTTGCTGTGGCTGCCAATGATTGTAAAACGCTATTTTAAATATCTCATTGCCGAAGCGATATTTTAAACAACAACTTTACAACACGATTATACAACATATGCGTAAATTTGTCAAGAATTATTATTCTTTTGCTTTAAATATGATTTTTTGATTTTTTCCTCATAAAATTTATATGTTTTTTTACCAAAAAAGACTTTCAATTTGTGTAATTATATGTTATAATTGCATTATAAGCGAGACGGTTATGCTTAATTCTGGAATTTTTGGGGGATAAGTTCATGAAAATTCTGATCGCTCCGGATTCATTTAAGGGGACGATAAGCGCCGAAAAGGCGGTCAAAGTCATAACTCACGCCGCGAAGCGCGCCTTCGGCGACTGCGGCTTTATAAATATGCCGCTTGCCGACGGCGGAGAGGGCACGGCAGCCCTTGTAACGTCGTATCTGGGCGGACGTTTTGAAAAGATCGAGGTCGAGGGGCCTTTCGGAAAGAAGGTAAAGGCAGGCATCGGTTTTGTGGACGACGGCCGCTGTGCCGTTATCGAGTGCTCACAGGCAGTGGGGCTGACGCTTGCCGGCAAACGGTCAAATCCCGAGAAAACGTCAAGCTACGGCGTCGGTCAGATGATATCGTTTGCGACTTCAAGGGGCGCGCACAGAATAATCCTTGCGCTCGGCGGCAGCTGCACGAACGACTGCGGCGCGGGCATGCTCAGCGCCATGGGAGTCAGCTTCGTTGATATATGCGGCAACCATTTTACTCCCGTGGGCGGCACGCTGCACAGAGTGGAGAATATAGAATACAATCAGGCTTTTTCCAAATACAGCGATGTGGAGTTCACACTGCTTTGCGACGTTAAGAATCCGCTGCTCGGAAAGAGCGGCTGCGCTAAGGTGTTTGCGCCGCAGAAGGGTGCGGATGCGGCAGGCGTAAAGCGTCTTGAGGACGGCGACAAAAAGTTTGACAGAGTCGTCAGACGCGTCACGGGAACGAACTGCGCCGATATTGAGGGTGCGGGCGCCGCGGGCGGCATTGCGTACGGCGCGCTGGCATTTCTCAAGGCAAATGTCGTGTCCGGCATAGATGCCGTTCTTGACGTGTATAAATTCAGACGCGCCGCGAGAGACTGCGACATGATAGTGACCGGCGAGGGCAGCTTCGACAGCCAGAGCTTTATGGGCAAGGCGGTCGGCGGCGTCATCAGCCGTATAGAGGACGGCAAGCCTTGCGTCGTATTCTGCGGGCGCTACGACGGAACGCCCGTGGGAGAGAATATATACGTCGTGCCCATTGCAAACGGGCAGGGGGACGACGAGGCGTTTGTGAATGCCTCCGACAACCTTATGCGCAGCGCGGAAAAGTTCTTTGCGGACTGGAAAGAGAAGCATTCCGTGTAACACATCAAAAGAAAAGCCTTGCGTTTCGCATGCAGCGGGATGCAAGGCTTTTTTTCCGTGATGCCGATCTGAAACGGTAAACTGCTTCGTCGGAGTGTGCGCAAGGGCTGCGGCGGCATATAAGGAACGCAGACACGGTTGCCTTGCGGTACATGTACCGCCGAACCCGAAGTCTTGCGATCCGTAGCCGCGGATCGTGCGTGTGTACTCAAAATGGGTACCGCACGCGCGTGCTCTGAAGCGTTGCAGAGCTTGTACAAGGCTTTTTTGCCGAGCGCCGCGGTTTGTCTTTTTGTATTTTCCTTCAGCCCTCAAGCTGCCTGCCGAGAAATCCGGCGGCGGTCTGAATGAGCTTTGTTTCAAGGTTTCCCTGCAGTTTGGGCACATCAGGCTGCAGCACTGATGCCACGCAGCCGGTAATATCACCGTCGGTGATAATGGGCATAGCGCAGCTTATAAAGCACTGACTGCCGTCCACGATGGGAATTTCCTCAGCGCCCGCCGTGAAAAGAGTTCTGGCTTCGATGATGCTCTCAAACTCGGACGACAGCTTTCTGTCCGTGTATTCCCGTTTGGGGACGCCCGCACCGGCGATGACCGCGTCGCGGTCGCATATGACCACAGCCAGTCCGCAGGTCTTGTTAAGTGTCTCCGCATACTGCGCGGCAAACTGGGAAAGCTCGCCGATGGGGGAGTATTTTTTGAATATAACTTCGCCGTCGCGGTCGGTGTATATTTCAAGCGGGTCGCCCTCGCGTATACGCATGGTCCTTCTTATCTCCTTAGGAATCACGACGCGTCCGAGATCGTCGATCCTTCGTACTATTCCTGTAGCTTTCATATATTATCTCCTTTTTGATGCTTGTGCTTTCTTGCAGAAATAGTATTTGTAAGAAAAGGCGATTTATACCCGCCCGGTATATTTATGCCTCGGCGAAAAATTCGGTTGTGCGTGTAAAGTACGTCGGCTCGGCATGTCATGCGAGCCGGAAACAGTACGGTATACTAAATTAAAAAAGGGAAAGACCCTTTCAAATGTCCTTCCCTTTTTACTGCTTTAGCGCGCCGCCGGAAAAAGCCGGCGGATATTATGCTGCTACTTCTTTCTAATCTCGTATCCGTTTGCTATAACCAGCTTCAGCGTGCCGAGCGCCGTATTACGGTCGTATTCCTTTTCATTCTCCGGAAGCTCCGAATACGGAACGAGGCACGGTGTCTGCTTTTTTGCATCATTGCGCACTGCTCCGTATGTCCACCCATCGCGTATGCGTCCCGCAGCCCATACGTCGTGGACGTTTTCGGCAATGATTTCCGTCAGTGCAAGAAGCTCTGCCGACAGTTCAATGCTGTCTGTATTTATCGGTTCGGGCTTGTATTTCATAATTTCAAACTCCTTTTCTTGGGGTGTCTTTTTTGCGTTCTGCCGTATTCAGTTTGTCGACCGATATCAGATCGGGATGCATTTTTGCGCGGTCGGCGCGGATTTCGGAATAGCGGTATCCGATCGTTCGCATGTACATATTCCAGCGCATATGCTCGCTTGTCAGCATACTGCGCCCGCCGGTGCCGCAAGACATATCTGCACCTGCTGCGTTCGTGATTTTTTTGATAACTTCTTCCTGCAGAGCGCGGGCGACTGAGGAACGGCGGAAATATTCGTAGTCTATGTATTTGCTTAGAATTTCAAGCAGCCGCACTCGAAGCTGTTCTTCGTTTTTTCTGCCATCGTCAAGTGCTCCGGCACGAATCCATTCAAGATGATACTGCAGAGCCACCACTTCGCGCTGCTTTTGCTCTTCGATCGTTTCATAGCAGTACTGAGATTCCAGATCGCCGATGAAATCAATTTGCAGCGGCTGACCGTAATGGTTTGTCAGCCCGTTTGTCAGTCTGTTTTTGTTTAGGACATTGGTTTTTGTTTCGTCGTATACAAGCGAATATATCAGCGGATGCGAGGCATCTTTTGAATCCAGTGATTCGTTTGAAATGCGATTAACTCTGTCAAATATGCTGCGCAGCATTATGGAGGCTTTTATATTCTTGTCGTCGTTTCCGAGGCATACTACGGCAAGATCGGTCTGTCGGAGCCGATCGGCGGCTTCTCCCGATTCGAACAGCTTGTCGAACTCGCTTGAAAAACAATCTGTCCCGTCAAAAAACTGTATATCGTACACGGCGTTGCCGACTTCGTTTTTAACAAACCGTGTTTTTGACGTGTCGTCAATTATTTCGGGCCATTCGTGTCCAAGACGGTTTCTGATATTAAGATATCTGCCGTTTTCATATTTCGGAATATCGAAAACCGTATATTTTGCGCTGTATTCGAGGATCTGATACAGCCAAAGAGCATCCTTCAGAAAGTTGATTCCGAAATCGCCCATGCCGAGAATCAGCACCGATATTTCCTTTTCCTTTTTCGAAAAAAGGGCATCAAGTGTTTTATCCGCGGCAAGCGTTTTTTGCACCAGACATTCAATACTGTCTATACGTCGCACCGTAAAGCCGGAGTCCAAAGCATTATGAGAAAAATCTGTGCTTTTCAAAAAACCGACGGGGTCTCTTTTTATATCGTTTGCAATAGAATTATCGTATATGCGCTCTCCCTTGTCTGCAGAGTCCAGTATATATCCGTCACACTCGTCGGAAGAGTATACATATACCGAAACCCACATTTTTTCTATGCTTTTGACACGCTCAATAACACAAAGTGCCTGCTCCATGTTTTCCGATTTGTTTTCCCCTATAAGGAAAAACTCGGCGCTGCCTCTCTTTTTGCTTATCTGAACCCTGGTGATATCTTTTTTGAGAATGACCGCATTCAGATCGGAAGCTTTCTGAAAAAGCTCGTATATACGAATATTTTCTTCAACAGAAAGCTTAGGTTTGTCACTCTCGCTGCCGGCAATCGTGCTGCCGTCCAGATCACAGTCCACTACCGTGCTGTTTGCAATGGTGAACCGATGCATTTTGATCCTTCCGGTGCTTTTGTACCTTTCAAATACTATGCCGACTGCGGCGAGGTACAGCTCATTGCCCCCGGTAAGATCGAAAATGCAGTCATCGTTTTCCTCCACTACGGAGGATAGCACATCTATGATGTTCTGAAGATTGTTTTTGTTGACATTTTTCCATGAAAATGATATATTCATGCCGCGGCGGGCAAACACTTCTTCGTATCTTGCAGAGTGCTGCATCATAAGCTTTCGGTTTGAACCTATGAATATGACTTTTTCGGGTACCTTTGTCAGACATGAGCAGACGTTTTCAATTGCGTCCTTTTCAAAGAATTCTATATACATCATTTTTGTTCTTCCTTTTTAGTGGGGCTGTAAGCCGCAGATTCGGCAAGATGTTTTATAATGAAACTGTTTATGTCAACTTTATACATCTTTGCCAAAAGAAAAACAAGTTTTTACGAAATATCGTATTTGTGTTCATATTTCTGCCCTGCGGCAGGAAATCTGCATGAGGCGTTTATCCTCTGCATGTGCAAAATTATCGCGCGCGGGGTGCCTTTTTCGCTATTTTTGTCACTTGACACAAAAATTGAGATTTTGCCGCATTTTTGTTGACAAAACATGCCCGCTTTGCTATAATCACCGTAAGAAATGCGATGATGATATTAAGCATTCGCGGCAAACCTTTCAGAGAGTCGTCGGTCGGTGCGAGACGGCACGGATCCGCGTATGCTGTCTCCTATCGGAGCAGGATCCCCGAAAAGAAGTGTAAGGGGTCCCGGGAGGTCCCGTGACAGGCCGAAGGCTTTATTGAGCCTGTGAGCGGCCGCGCGAGCGGCAATGCGGGTGGTACCGTGGCTTTATATTTGTTAAGTCACCCCGCAGAAACCGAGAGGTTTCTGCGGGTTTTTTCTATTTTTTCACAAGCGAGGTTTTACTATGAAAAAAACAGTTGTTGTCGATTATACTCTCAGTGCGCTTGCGCACAGCAGGGGCGCGGAGCTTCTTTTCCGCGAAAAGACCGCGGTCGCCGCGTGCATGGACGCCGTCGGCATGGGTGCAGTCGAGCTTGCCCCCGTGCGTCGTCCGAAGGAGGATACTATCATATATAAAACCATATCGTCGGGTGTGAAGAACGCGACGGTCACGATCCCCGCGGGCGACAGCGAGGAAACGATCGACGCCGCGTGGGAGTGCGTTCGCGGCGCGAAGGACCCCTGCCTGCAGATAGCGCTGCCCGTATCTACCGTTACAATGGAGTACGGCTACCATATGAAAGAAGCGAAAATGGCAGACTTTATCACCCGTCTGTGCACTGCCGCGAAAGCAAAATGCCCCAAGGTGGAGTTTGCGGCGCTTGACGCGACCCGCGCCGACGTTGCGTTTCTGTGCAAGGCTGCGAAGTGTGCCGCGGATGCGGGTGCGCAGATCGTGACCCTCTGCGACGACGCGGGCAGGGCAATGCCGGAGGAGATCGCTTCGCTTGTCAAATATGTAAAGGAAAGCTGCGGGGCAGATGTGTATGTGCGTCCCTCCGACGCTATCAGCATGGGCGCCGCCTGCGCCGCCGCCGCCATACGCGCGGGTGCGTCGGGCGTAAAGGTCGCCGTTGCGGGAGACGATGCGCTCAATACCGTGAAATTTGCGAAAATGCTTGAGGCGCGCGGCGAGGAAATGGGAGTTGCCACATCGCTGAAGCTTACCGAGCTTTACAGCGACGTTGCGTCGCTTCTGCGCGGTGTTGAGGCGGCGCATCCTTCGGACACTGCGGAGCGGGAGGACGACGGCGACGCCGGTATATATCTCCACGGTGACAGCACTGCCGCACAGGTCAGCGAAGCGGCAAAAAAACTGGGATACACGCTGAGCGCCGAGGACGACGGCAAGGTATATGACGCGCTTATGGATGTATGCGCCCGCAAAGGCTCCGTGGGGGCTGCCGAGCTTGAGGCTATCATTGCGTCAAACGCAATGCAGGCGCCCTCCGCATATCATCTTGAAAGCTACAATATAACAAGCAGCAACATAA
>USKS01000038.1 GCA_900555345.1 uncultured Eubacteriales bacterium | reverse complement strand
GCGACTATCTGGGCATACGCCGTGAAACCCTTGACGGCAACGCGGCGCGCGGTCACGCAAGTCACGGTTTTATTGCGGGCGTTGTCTGCGGAACTCTTTCTTTCGCCCTTGCGCCGGTCAGCGTATTCGGCTTTATCCTGCTTGCGGCGGCGGTCTGCATAATAATGGCGGTCCCCGAGGCGGGGCTCATGCTCAGCGCCGTACTGCTTTTGTACTGCGGCAAGACAGTTCACTGTGTTATAATCGGCGCTACGCTTGTTTCATACCTTCTGAAGCTCATACGCGGAAAAAGAAGCTTTTCTCTGAGAAGAAGCGATGCCGCTGTCGCGGTTTTTGCGCTGTGCGTTTTGACAAGCGGGCTTTTCTCCCTTTCCGAAGACGGCGGGGATATTGCGGTAAAGCTCATCTGCGTTTCAACATATTTTCTGGCGCTTCTTTTATACAGAAGCTGCCGCAATGTGACAAAGCTTATAACGGCGGCTGTCATATCCGGCGGTGTGCTTTCGGCGGTGTACGTTATCGGCAGAGCGCTGACAATTCTTCTGCCCGCATGGCTTGACGCATCGTATCTTGCGGATGAGATAGCCGCGCTTTTGTCTTTCGCGAACGGCTCCGCCGACATAATACTGGCAGCTCTTCTGCCGATCGCCGTGGGGCTTGCGCTGAGGCATCACAACGTGATCTCCCGCTTCACTCTCTGGATGTGCGCCGCCTGCGGCGCCGGTTGCCTTTGCATACGCGGCTCGTACGCGCATCTTGCGGCGGCGGGCGCAACGGTTGCGCTGATGCTTCTGCTGCTGGGCAGACGCAGGGTGTATCTGGGATTTTCGATTTTGTTTTCCGCCGCGGTCCTGCTTATGTACTCCGACGGCGCATGGCAGAATATATACGGCTACGTGTTTGAAAAAATACAGGCGGCATATTCCGCCGCAAACGGAATTTTCGTCGGCGGACTTACCGTTCCGTCTTCATGGTTCGGCGGCGGAGAGCCTTTGCCGCAGGGCGCGAATTTCTATCTCGGGCTTTTGTGCACTGTGGGCATATCGGGTATCGTCACATTTGCCGCGTCCCTTATGCTGACGGCGCGGGAGGCGGCGTACATGGCGTGGCGTACCGTTTCCACCGGCGCGTCCCACGGAGAGCTGCGCCGCTTCGGTGCCATAAGAAGCGCGGCGGATACACGCCTCGGCGTGCTGTCGCCCCTTGCCGCCGCCGTTACGGTGCTTTTGTGCGGCACATTCGCGAATATTTGGGAAAACGACGCAGTGTTCATGCTTTTGTGGACTATGATGGGCGTTTGCTCGGCGTATGTAAGAAACGCGGATTTCGAAATGACAAAAGCGGAAAAGGCTGCGTCCGCCGCGGACTGTGCCGAGCGCTCGTTCTGCGATATCGGAACGCCCGATCGGATCTGATCCCTCATACGTGTTTTTACAGGATATATTATCATACGATCATTCTTTGCCGCCCGGGTGTTCCGGTCATGCGGCGTCATAAAGGACGGTTAGCTGTGGAAAAGAAAAAACGAAGTTTCAATGTAATAGATGCCGTAATGATAGCGGCGGTAGTCGCCGCGCTTGCGGCGCTTGCCTACGGAATAATATCGGGACTCGGTATCGGCAGAGGATACGTGCGCATAAAGTACGTGATCGAGGTGCCGGAGATACGAAGCGAGTTCTGCCAGAAGGCAGCTGTCGGCGACGTTGTGCGCTCATCGGACGGCTCGTCCGCGCTCGGTGAGGTGGTCGCGGTGTCGTCCGTGCCCGCACGCCACGAGGGTACCGACTCCGACGGCAACGCGGTCTCCTCCGAAATAGACGGCTACAGCATTTTGTATGTGACCGTAGAAGCTAACGCTCAGAAAACGGATACGGGCTACGTCGTCGGCGGGGAGACTTTGAGCGCGGGCAGCAGCCTTTTCGTGCGCCTGCCGTCCCTTTGCTTCGGCGGCGAGTGCGTAAGCGTTGAGACCGTAGAAAATCAGCAGTCACGCTGAGACCGTGCTCCGGCGGTAAAATTCTCCGACTGTCGGTTGTCTGAAAACTCCGGTGCACCGCCGTAAGGCTGCGGCAATGAGGCACACGTCCCGTTTCCGCGGCGCAAAATACGAAGCAGAGTCCTATCGCGTTTCTGCCGGGCAAAAGGCACCGAGGCGGCGCCGCGCGGCATGAGAAAGGAAGAGTAGAAAAATGAATTTTGATATGACGACATTTATTTATCTTGCCGTTGCAGTGGTATGCTCGGCGCTTGTGTCATATACTATGACGCCCCCTGTCAGACTGCTTGCGTTCCGCATCGGCGCGATCGACATCCCTCTTGACGCCCGCCGTATGCACAAAAAGCCCACGCCCCGCATAGGCGGACTTGCCATGTTCGCGGGCTTTATGGTGGCAACGTTTGTGTTCTGCGACCCTTCCTCCGAGCTGTACGCTCTCTGGATAGGCGGTGCGATCCTTGTTATCCTCGGCATCATAGACGATATCTTCCGTCTCTCCGCGTGGATAAAGCTCTTAGTGCAGCTTTGCGTTGCGGGCATTGCCGTATGCTTCGGCGTGCTCATTGACCATGTGACCCTCTTCGGATTTATGATAGAGTTCGGATATTTCTCCATTCCCATCACGATACTCTGGATAGTGGGACTTTCAAACGCGATAAACCTTATAGACGGTCTGGACGGTCTTGCCTGCGGAGTTTCCGCCATAACCGCCGTGTCCGTGTTTACGGTCATGCTCATAACCGGAGACTACACCTCGGCACTTCTCACTGCCATACTTATAGGCGCGTGCCTCGGATTTCTGCCGTACAACAGAAACCCCGCGAGAATATTCATGGGCGACACGGGCTCGCTCTTCCTGGGATATACGCTGTCGGTCATATCTGTTCAGGGACTGTTCAAGCTGCACACGGTGCTCTCGTTCCTTGTTCCGTTCTCCATCTTCGCGCTGCCTATACTTGACACGCTTGTGGCGATAGTGAGAAGACTCTGCCACGGGCAGAGTCCCTTCCACCCCGACCGCGGACATTTGCATCACAGACTGGTAGACATGGGATTTTCCCACAAAGAGGCTGTACGCATACTGTATGCTATCAGCGCTCTTATGGGACTTGTGGCAGTGGTCTATACCGACGCCATGTTCGGTGAGTCTGCCATGAAGATATGGAAGACCTCTATCATGCTGGCGGTAGCGGTGATTATTTTAATTCTCATATACATCTGCATGAAAAAACCCAGCACAAGAATACTCTCCGGTCTTGCGGAGCATGTCAGCGAGATAAAGCTTGAAGAGGAAAAGCTGGAGAGAGAAGAGAAGGAAAAAGAAGAAAAGGAAGAAGAGGAGGCGGCAAGGCATGCCGCGCACTCAAAGGCAAAGGACGAGGGCGAAAAGAAAGCGGATATAAAAGCCGACAATACAGGTAAGGAGACCGTAAAGGAGTCCGAAAATGAAAACGGCAAAGACTGAAAAGCGCCGGCGCTTTGCCGCCATAGACGCGCTTATCATCATACTTCTCATGCTTTGCGTCGCGGGCATTGCCGTGCGCACGGTGACAGGCTCTGTGGGTCTGTTCTCCGGCAGCGGAAGCGGCAGCTATCTTGTATCTTATTCCGTATCGGGACTGCGCGGCGACTACAGCGAGTATTTTACCGAGGGCAAGGAGTTCTTTCTTGAGAACGGCGACAGCTTCGGCGTGCTCAGCAAGGACGCGGTGTTCACCCCCGCCCGTCTGTACGGCGAAAACTCCGACGGTGTGTATGTTGCCTCATACGCCACCGACGGCAGAGTCGACGTAAAGGGCACGGCTGTGTGCCGCGGCAAAATGACCGATAACGGTTTTATGCTCGGCGGCAAGGTCTATGCTGCGGCAAATTCACAGTTTACCGTAAGCTCGGGCGATATTAAGGTTACAATAACCGTAACGGATATTGCAAAGGCACAGTGAAATTGACCTTCGGCGAACAAAACGGTTCGCCGCGGCGAGCCGCATATCCGAAACACGCTGAAAGAGGCAGTAAAACTATGAAAAATCTGAAAAGCTTCGGGATAACTCTTGCGGTGTCCCTGGTAATACTGGCAATTGCGGCCCTGTTTGCCTGCGGCTTTGTGGCAGACACGGTATGCGGCATATTTTCCGGCGGCGGAAAGGATCTTGACCAGATACTTACACCCGGAGAAACCACCGCTCCTGCCGACGACGGCAGCGAGCGCTTTACCAAAAAGCTGAACGGACAGTCGTTCACATGGCTCTGGGTCGTCTCCGACTACAGACCGGAGGTTTTTGACAACTATTATCCCACAAAGGCGTCGCAGATAGACGACATGAAGGATTTCGGCATACTGGGAGCTGACTACAAATTTGTCGAGGCGACCGATATCGTGCTTGTGCATGCCGATGTTGATAAAAGAGATTATACCATAATGACCGTACCCGCGGCGACCAAGGTAGAGACCCCTGCGGGTGAAATAACCCTCGGCAGGGTGTACGCGTACTACGGCGCGGCAGGTCTTGCAGAAAAGGTCTCTGCACTGACGGGTCTCTCTGTTGAGGACTATTCCGTCATACATTCCACCGATCTGGGAAAGCTTGCGGACGCTATAGGCAGCATCCCAATGACTCTGCCGGTGGATATATACACCGACGGTAAAAACTATATTTCCGCCCCCGCCGAGACTACGGGCGAGGACAGCACCGACGCTGACGCGAAGGACACAAAGGAAACAAAAAAGCCAAAGGACGACGAGGACACCACGGCGGACGCCGACGAGACCACGATAGAAAACGAGCTTGACAGATCAAGCTCGGTGAGCCTTGCGAAAAAGCTTATGCCGGCGCTGCTCTACTACGATCCCTCCGACGGCATCGACACGGAGATGACCATACTGCAAAGCTTTGCGACAGGCGTTTTCTCAAACATAAGCTCGTTCTCGGACAGAGATATGCAGAACGTGCTCAGCCGCCTGTCGGACGTGTTCGCTTCAAACACGGTCACGGGCGACGACGTCGTGCTGTGCGGAGAAACGGTGCGGGCATACACATGGCTCGATATAAAGGTCATGACCTATCCCGGCAAGTTTATCGGTCAGCGCGGCAGCACTCCCGCGTATTTCAAACCCGATGTCAACAGCGGCGTGGCGTACTTCTACGACTACCGCTGACAAAATGTATTTTGTAAAATTATCCCGAAAGGACATGAATATAAGATGGCAAGAATGAAAAACACGGAAAAGACAATGGATAAGATCGTTGCTCTCTGCAAGAACAGGGGCTTTGTGTACCCCGGCAGCGAGATCTACGGCGGACTTGCAAACACCTGGGACTACGGTCCTCTGGGTGTTGAGCTCAAGAACAACATCAAAAGAGCATGGTGGAAGAAGTTCGTTCAGGAAAACCGCTACAATGTGGGTCTTGACTCCGCGATACTGATGAACCCTCAGACATGGGTAGCCTCCGGACACCTTGGCGGATTTTCCGATCCCCTTATGGACTGCCGCGAGTGCAAGGAGCGTTTCCGTGCGGATAAGCTTATAGAGGACTGGTGCGCGGAGGAAGGCTTTGAGCTTGAAAAGCCTATTGACGCTTTCACTCAGGAGGAAATGAAGAATTTCATCGAGGAGCATAATATTCCCTGCCCCTCCTGCGGTAAGCACAACTTTACGGATATACGCCAGTTCAACCTTATGTTCAAAACGTTCCAGGGTGTTACCGAGGACGCGAAAAACACCGTATATCTCCGCCCCGAGACCGCGCAGGGCATATTTGTCGATTTCGCAAGTGTGCAGCGCACCACAAGAAAGAAAGTTCCTTTCGGCATAGGTCAGATAGGCAAATCGTTCCGTAACGAGATAACCCCCGGCAACTTTATCTTCCGCGTGCGCGAGTTTGAGCAGATGGAGCTTGAGTTCTTCTGCAAGCCCGGCACCGACCTTGACTGGTTCGCATACTGGAAAGACTACTGCGAAAGCTGGCTGCTCCGCCTTGGCATGACCAAGGAGAACATCCGCCGCCGCGACCATTATCCCGAGGAGCTTTGCTTCTACTCCAAGGCAACTACCGACTTTGAGTTCCTGTTCCCCTTCGGCTGGGGCGAGCTCTGGGGCGTTGCCGACCGTACCGACTATGACCTCACCCAGCATCAGAACACCTCCGGCAAGGATATTTCTTACTTTGACCAAGAGGCGGGCGAGCATTATATCCCCTATGTTATCGAGCCTTCTCTCGGCGTTGAGCGCTCGTTCCTCGCATTCCTTTGCGACGCATACGACGAGGAGGTCGTAGATGCTGAGAAGAACGACGTTCGTGTAGTTCTGCACCTGCATCCCGCGCTTGCGCCCGTAAAGGCCGCAGTGCTGCCTCTTTCCAAAAAGCTTTCCGACAAAGCCGGCGAGGTTTACGCGGAGCTTTGCAAGCACTTCAACGTTGACTTCGATGACGCAGGCTCCATAGGCAAGCGCTACCGCCGTCAGGACGAAATAGGCACGCCTTTCTGCATCACCTACGATTTCGACACGGAGAACGACGGCTGCGTGACCGTGCGCGAGCGCGACTCCATGGAGCAGGTAAGACTGCCCATCTCCGAACTCAGAGCATATCTTGAAGACAAGATAGCATTCTGAGGCGGCGGACACATATAGAGAGGAAATAACCGTATATGGAATTTGTGATCTCCAAAGGAGAAGCGAGAGCAAAATGCTCCACAAAGGGCGGCGAGCTCGTGTCCTTTGTAAAGGACGGAGTCGAGTACGTCTGGCAGGGCGACCCGCAGTTCTGGAGCGGACAGGCACCGTGCCTGTTCCCCGTGGTATGCCGCGCAAAAGAGGATCGCATTATAGTAAACGGGTCATCGTACCCCATGAAAAAGCACGGGATCGCCCGCAAGGTGGAGTATACTCCCATTGACGTGCGCCCCGACAGCATTACGATGCGCTTTTCTTCCGACGAAGAAACGAAAAGATCGTATCCTTTTTCATTCAACCTCGATATAACCCATTCCATAACCGAAAACGGTTTCAGGACCGAGTATAAGGTAACGGATACGGATACGCATCCCATGATATTCTGCGTGGGCGGTCACCCGGGCTTCAACTGCCCCATGAAAGACGGCGAAAAGTTTGAAGATTACAGTCTTGTTTTCGACAACGCCGAGGGCGCTGCCGTTCACAACACCGAGCAGGAGGGCGGATATATGTCCCCCGATATGCCCAAGCTTGATGTGATCAAAAACAATGAGCTGCCCCTGTGCTACAAGGATTTCGCGCTTGACGCGATAGTGGTGGAGAACCTGCCCGTAAAGAAAGTGAACCTTGTAAACAGAAATACGGGTCACGGCATCCGCTTTGAGTTTGATTCTTTTGACGCTATAGGATTCTGGACCCCCGTTGAGGGCGGCGCGCCGTTCATATGCCTTGAGCCGTGGAACGGTCTTCCCGGATCCACCGCGGAGACTCCGGACTTTACGTCGAAAAAGTACGCAAAGATCATCGAAGCGGGAGAAAGCTTCGTGACGGCGTACAGCGTCGGAATAATCTGAGGGCGGCGTGAATCTCTGTAATTTATCTGTTGTAAAAGAGCTTCTGGACAGATACGGACTTGCCCCCCGCAAGGGCTTCGGTCAGAACTTTCTCATAAATCCCGATATACCGGCGCGCATAGCCGGCAGCTCCGCTGCCGGCCGCGACTGCGGCTGGGGCGGAGAAGAAAGTGCGCCCGAGGGCGTATGCGCCCTTGAGATAGGTCCGGGGCTCGGCGCCATGACCCGCGAGCTGTCGCAGCTTTTTGAAAAAGTGCTTGCCGTGGAGATAGACACGGGACTCATACCGCTTCTTTCCGAAACTCTGGCGGACTGCGAAAACGTGACCGTTGTAAGCGGCGACTTTATGAAGCTGTCGCTGAGAGAGCTTCTCGCTGAGCATTTCGGCACGTCTCCCGTGCGCATATGCGCAAATCTGCCGTATTATATAACGACGCCCATACTCATGTCCGTGCTTGAGGCGTACAAACCGAGCGAAGCGCCGCAGGTGCAGTCCGTGACGGTGCTCGTTCAGTCCGAGGTCGCGGACAGGCTGTGCGCTGCGGCAGGCAGCGCCGAGTACGGAGCGATAAGCGCGGCGGTGGCGCTCAGCGGAGAGGCGCGAAAGCTGTTTACGGTGCCCGCGGGCAATTTTTATCCCGCTCCCAAGGTCACAAGCGCGGTGGTGTCCATAAAGCTGTATCCGGGCGGCGTGCGCGACGCGTTTGAGGGTCTGCCCGAGGATGACGCGGAGCTTGACGCGTTTATCGCTACGGTCAAAAAAGCGGTATCGCTTGCGTTTGCCCAGAGACGAAAAACGCTTACGAACGCGCTCGGCTCAATGTTTCCGAAAGAGGAGCTTTCGGCGGCGCTCGTGTCGCTGGGTATGCGTCCGGACGTGCGCGGCGAGCGGCTTTCCACAGCCGATTTTGTGGCGATATGCCGCGTAATGAGAGGTATATGAGGTATATATAAGGTGAGAAGCGAAGAAGAAATGTCGCTTGACATTGCCATATATGAAAAGAAAAGTACGGCGCGCGAAAAGCTCGCCGTATTTGCAAGAAAACAGAAGATCGGGCGCCGCATAACCGTCGGCGCGGCTGCTGCGTCCCTTGCCGCTCTTGCGGTCCCCATGCTGCGGGCGTATGATGCGGAGCGCGTATCGCTTTTGCTTATTCTTTTCGCGTCGTGGATAGTGTTTGCCGCCGTCGTGCGTATAGCGTGCGGCTCGCTGCTTTGCCGCTCTCCCGCGGCGTATTTCAGATGGTCGCGCCTTGCCGCAAAATTTCATACGGCTGAGGAAGTTATGAAAAAAACAGAGGAGCTCTTTGCAGAAGGCACTCTGTTTGAAAACGATCTGAAAAAAGCAGAGGACGAGCTTGTATCTCTGGCGGAAAAGATAAACTCCATGCCCACGCTAAGGTAACGGTCTTGCGGGGCTCGGCGCCCCGCAGGGGACGGTTAATAGCGGGGCTGGGCGCCCCGCACTCCGACATGGGGGGAAAGGAATATATGCGAGGCTCCGCCTCGCGCTCCGACCGTGCGGTTGTTTATATGCGGGGTTTCACCCCGCACCCTGACTTAGGGAGCTTTTTTGGGAAAAAGCT
>USKS01000037.1 GCA_900555345.1 uncultured Eubacteriales bacterium | reverse complement strand
AGTATGCCTCAAAAAGGCGAGCAAGATCCTCGTAGTGATAGTTGGGGATATGTCTGCCGTGCTTGTCCGTGTAGCCTCTCAGTATGGCATGGGTGAGGTCATTGCCCCTTGTGCGGACCTCCCAGCCTCTGTATATGAACATATGGGGATGCTGAGCCGCCGTTACGGAGTTCATCATGATGGAAATATCGCCGCCGGTGGGGTTTTTCATGCCGACAGGCACGTTGATGCCGCTTGAAACAAGGCGGTGCTGCTGATTTTCCACAGACCGCGCTCCGACCGCAACATATGAAAGCAGGTCGTCAAGGTATCTGTAATTTTCGGGATACAGCATTTCATCCGCGCAGGTAAAGCCCGTTTCTTCAATTGCCTTTGCGTGCAGCTGGCGGATGGCGATAATGCCCTCAATAAGGTTAGGTGCCTTGCTGGGATCGGGCTGATGCAGCATGCCCTTGTATCCGTCGCCTGTGGTGCGGGGCTTGTTTGTGTATATTCTTGGGATTATGAGAAGCTTGTCCGCTGTTTTCTCCTGTACCTCTCTCAGGCGGGATATATAGTCGAGGACCGCAGCCTCGTTGTCCGCCGAGCAGGGACCGATAATGAGAATGAACTTGTCCGATTCTCCCGTGAAAATGCGGCGTATCTCCGCGTCTCTCTCCTCTTTGATCTTTTTTGTTTTCTCCGTAACGGGAAAACGCTCCTTGAGCTCCTTGGGGATTGTCAGCTTCTGAATGAATTCAATGTTTTGCATAGTCTTGCCTCTTTATTTTTGTCATTTGCATAAAATGCTGTTTGCGGATCGCATTTTTGTCATTTGTCAAATATCTTTCTGCGCTGTGTGGAAAGGCGCATTTTCTCTCTTATCTTTTCGCGGTCGTCGTTTTCTATCGCCTCTCTGAGGGAGTCAAGCTCACTCTCAAACGCCCTCATTTCACGCAGCAGCGCTTCTTTGTTCAAAAGAAACAGCTCCGACCACAGTTCGTCGTTGATCTTTGCGATACGCGTAAGATCTCTGAAAGAGTCGCCTGTATATTTCGAAAGCTCGTCGTTGCGGTTGCAGTTCATAAGCGAGATTGCGATACAGTGCGTCAGCTGCGATAGAAAACCGATCATCTCATCGTGCTCCTCCGGAGACAGAACGCCGATGCGCCAGAAGCCGAGAATGCTGCCGAGGCTTTCACACAGCTCTATTGCCTCGGGCGTGTTTTTCTTTGTGGGCACTACGATATAATTTGCATCGCGGAACATGGAGTCGTCGCTGTTTTGTACGCCGGAGCATTCGCGCCCCGCCATGGGGTGAGCCGCTATAAACTCAACGTCGTCCCGCAGCATATCCTGAATTTCATAAACGACGGCGCCCTTGACGCCGGTAACGTCCGTAATGATGGAACCGGGCTTGAAATACTGCTGCCGCTCCCGCACCCACTCTATAAACGTATGGGGATACAGCGCGAAAACCGTTATGTCCGCTTCTCCGATAAGCTCGGGATCCGCCTCCGTACTGCCTGCGTCGATATAGCCTTTTTCAATGGCATAATCAATATCCGCCTGCTCTTTTGTAATGGCGGTCACGCGGAAACCGTTGCGGTGCAGCGCCTTCGCGTAAGAGCCGCCCATAAGCCCCAGTCCTACTATAAGAAAATTTCTGTTACGAATCAGCTTCATGGCATCTGACCCCCAATGATCTGAGCTTTTCATAAAAATCGGGCATACTTTTTGCCACAGCTTCGGCGCCGTCAATAGCTCCGCCCACGGCGGTGCACAGCACCGAAAGTGCCATTGCAATGCGGTGATCGTTATGAGAATACAGCACATCATCCGGCGCATGCAGACATGAGCAGACAACGCTTACGCCGTTTTCACCCACCCGAACGTCCGCGCCGAACTTTTCAAGTTCCAGCTTCATCGCAAGCGCGCGGTCGCTCTCCTTGTATCTCAGCCTTGCGGTTCCCGAAAACTCACCGCCGCCCCTGTACGCCGCAAGTGCGAAAAGCATGGGCGCAAGATCGGGGCAGTCGGAAAGATCGGCGCAAAGCGGGGATGTTTTTGCTATATCGGCGAACGCTTTGTCAGGCTGAAAGCTGTCGCTCGGCGCGCCGACCACATCAACACTGCCGCCCATGCAGTTCAGTGCCTCAAAAAACGCGGCGGACGACCAGTCGCCCTCGACTGTCGTGCCGCCGGGAGACTCAAGACTGCCGCTGACCGTGACAGCATCCTCCCCCACCTCGGCAGTAACTCCGAATTCACGCAGCACCGCCGCCGTCATAAGCGCATACGGTCTGCTTTCAAAGGATTCTTCGATTTTTATTTCGGCGCCGCCCGAGGCAGCCGCCCACAGCATCAGCCCCGTTATAAACTGGCTGCTTATGTTGCCCTGTACCGCAAGGGAGCGCGCGCCGAGTCTGCCGCATACGTTTATGCTCTCATCGCTTTTTTCAAAGCGTATGCCGTTCTCACCGGCAAGCTTTTCATATACGGACAGCGGGCGCGAGATCAGCTTTTTCGTGCCGCAGAGTCTGAAAAGCCCGCCGGAAAGCATACAAAGCGGTATAAAAAACCGCAGGGTGCTTCCGCTCTCGCGGCAGTTCAGGACAGTCCCGGCGGACGACGAAAAATCAACACCTTTTACATAGAACGCGCCGTCGGCTATCCTGCATTCGGCGCCCATGGCTTTTATGCAGTCAACTGTCGCCAGTATGTCCTGAGAGGCATACATACCGCGTATGACCGTAGTTTTTCCGGCGCATATGGCGGCGCAGATAAGCTTGCGGTGCGCGTCGCTCTTGGACGGCGGCACTCTGGCGCTGCCGTGCGCGATGCTTTTTTCAATTATCTCTCTCATTTGCCGTCTCCGCCGACGGATGCCGCCAGCCTGTCTATCGCCTCATTGTAGCCGTCAAAGCCGTGACCCGCCACCGTAAAATCGCAGGCGGCTCTTACATAGCTTGTTCGGCGGAATTCTTCTCTCGCGTCCACGTCGGATATATGGACCTCCGCCGCAGGGATCGCCACCGCTTTGAGCGCGTCGAGAATTGCAACGGAAGTATGAGTATAAGCCGCGGGATTTATAACTATGGCGTCAATTGTGCCGTACGCCTCCTGTATTTTATCCACAATGGCGCCCTCGTGATTTGACTGAAATATTTCGACGTCCGCGCCGATTTTCTCGCAATGCTCCTCTATAAGGGTGCAAAGATCTTTATAAGTTTTTCTGCCGTATATCTCCGGCTCGCGTATACCGAGCATGTTGAGATTGGGCCCGTTGATCACAAGAATTTTCATTTTCCGTCCCCTTTATGAGCCGTAGCATTATCCGCATATGCGCGCGGTGCGCGCCGCCAGCTCCTCAAAGGGCACCTCCTTTATATAGCCTTTCCCTATCTCGTCCGCGAATACAGCGCTGACAAGACCGTTACTGACTTTTTTATCGTGATGCAAAGCCGCAAGAATATCCTCCGCCGCGGCATCGGTATGCGTGGGAAGCGACAGCTTTTCAAGCACGGGCAAAAGCCTTTCGTATACTTTTTCGGAGCACATGGGCAGCATGCCGACAGCAACGCATTCGCCGTGCAGAAGATTGCCCATACCGCAGGCGCTTTCTATTCCGTGACCGATGGTGTGACCGAAATTCAGAAGCTTACGAAGTCCGCCTTCACGCTCGTCGCGCTCCACAACGGCGCATTTCAGCTCAACGGAGCGCGCCGTAACTTCCTCTATCCGCTCAAGCGCCTCGCCGCTCTCAAACACCCTGAAAAGCTCCTCATCAAAAACGACAGCCATTTTCAGCGCCTCCGCAAGTCCGTTTGAGATCTGCCGGGCGGGCAGTGTGGAAAGCACATCCCGGGGCGCGCAGACAGCCTTCGGCTGCCAGAAAGCGCCCACAATGTTTTTAACGTTGCCGAGATTTACCGCGGTTTTTCCGCCCACGGAGGAATCCACCTGCGCAAGCACGGTCGTTGCAACGTTGTAAAAATCTATGCCGCGCATATACGACGCCGCGCAAAATCCGCACAGATCGCCGCAAACACCGCCGCCCACCGCAACGGCACAGTCACTTCTGGTAAAGTCGTGCTCCATCATAAACGTGAGCACCGCGTTATACGTTTCGATACTCTTGCTGCCCTCGCCCGCGGGGACGGTATAAATATACGCTTCCCTCGCCGCTGCCGCGACTCTTTTCGCGTACTCCGCGGGAACGCCGTCGTCCGTGAGAATGAGCACGCGGCGCGAAAGGTCGGCTTTATTGAGAAAAACGTCAAGCCCGCCGCTGCCGATATAAATATCGTAGCCGCCGCCCGCAAGATTCATATGGACCGTTTTCACTCCGCATCCTCCTCGCCGCCTGAAAATCTGTACGATTTATATATGCCCGCAACGCGGAGATCGGAGCAGTACGAGCGAAGCTCGCCAAGCATCTTTTCTCCCGCCGCGCCGTCAAGTCTGCCCTCTATTTCGATATAGAAGTAATAGCTCCAGCGCACCTTGCCCGACGGACGCGAGCGCAAGGTCGTCATGTTGAATCCGTGGCGGCCTATAACGTCTATCGCCTTTGCGAGAGAGCCCACCTCGTGGTTCACCGTAAGTAGCAGCAGCGAGCGAAGCCCCTCTTCACCCTCGGGAAATACGGCGGGCGAGCGAGAGAGCACCGCAAATTTCGTTGTGTTCTGATCGCTCTGATTGATGTGCGCTTCAAGAATTTTAAGTCCGTAAAGTTCTGCCGTTTCCTCGCTTGCCACCGCCGCGAGCGATGCGTCGCCGCGGCTGCTGACAAGCTGCGCCGCGACAGCGGTGTTCTCCGCCGTGGAAAGCGCAAAGCCGTGATTTTTAAGATACCTGTCACACTGCATCAGCGCCTGCGGATGGCTTACGACCTCGCGTACGCCCTCAACGGTGCGGCCCGGCAGACCCACTAAGTTCTGAACGATCTCAAGCTCCGTCACGGCGTTTATATAAAGGCTTCCGCCGTAGATGAGATCGGATACCCGACCGACCTCGCCCGCATAGCTGTTTTCTATGGGAAGCACGGCGCAGTCACACTCGCCAGACTCAACGCTTTTGTATGTCGCCTCAAAATCGGGATAAGAGTATCGCTTTGAATCGGGGAAATACCGTCTCGCGGCAATTTCGGAAAAGCCGCCGGCAATCCCGCTGAAGGCAACGCTTTGCCCCTCCAGGATGTTATGCTCGTATTTTTTCGCAATATCCATCATATCGCGCACGAACAGAACGTAGTACGAGCGCAGCAGCGGATCATCCACCCGCTCTCCCGCGCGGCGGATGACCTCCGCCTCCCTGTCGGAGTCAAAAACGGGCAGACCGTGCGCCTTTTTATACCGCGCCACGCCGAGAACGGCGCTCATGCGCTTCTGAAAAAGCTTTGCGAGATCCGAATCCGCTTCGTCGATCTCTTTTCTGTATTTTTCAAGCTCATTCATGCCGATTTTCCGTGTCCTTCCCCATGATATTGCAAAATGCGCATAGTGCTTTTTGCCCCGCGCAGACTCAGAGATGCTCGCCGAACGGTGTGCGGGACCCCGTCCAAGCGACCTTCCGCGGCTGCGGTCGGTATCGTAAGATACCGACCGAGCGGTGCGCTGGGTCCCGCCCGCCGCGCCGAACGCGGCGCGTACGCACAAATGTATTTTTATAATTATACCATTCATGGCTTTGCAATGTCAAGCGCCGCGGTATGTCAAAGTCAATAAACCGCACGACGCACCGCGGCACTTTACCGTCATTAGCACAAAAGTACCCCGAACCGTGCCGCTCCATACACGGCAGACGGGGTACTTTTTGTGTAATTATTCATTATTTGAGTGTTTTTATAAATATTTAGTCACCAAACTGCCGTCTCACATGTGAAGGAAGCGGTTGAACTGCTCCTTCAGCTTAAAACGGTAGCACAGCACCATGGCAACGGCAGCGCCGAACGCCGCCTGAAGTATCTGATAAGGCAGCTTGAGGATCGCGTACTCGGGCGTGCTGTATATAAACGCGCGCCCCAGCGAATAGCCGACAACCATGATGACCGCGCCGATGATGACGCCGATAAGCGCGCCCGCAAACTTTCTGTTTTTCATCATGTGGCGGGTGCAGAGAGAGATGACCACCGCCTGGAGCCCGTGTACCGCAAGGGAGACGAACATGGGCAGCGGGTAGAAGAACAGATCGCCGAGAAAAGCGCCCACGCCGCCTACCATGAAAGCGGATATGGGGTCAAGCAGAATAGCGGCGGTGCATATGACCACATCGTTAAGATACATATGTCCCCCGGGAACGGGCACGCCGAAAGAGCTTGCCGCAATGTTCAGCGCCATAAGGCAGGCGGCAACCGTTATGACTCTGAGCGGTATTTTGGCTGATGAGACGGCATTTTTGTTTTTCATAATTAAAATCCTCCGTTTTTACGTCCGAAAAAGGGCAAAATATATGTTTTTCTTGCATTTATCCGGATGATGTGTATAATGGTATCATACATCTGATCATGCGAAAACTATCAGAACGGGAGAATTTTATATAACCAGATGAGTGCCGACAGCAAAAAAACACCGGAATACATCCGACTGTACGAAAAGTTCAAGAGGGAAATAACAAACGGAGCCTACCCTTATGGGGCAAAGCTGCCCTCCAAAAGAGACACCGCGGCAAAAAACGGAGTCAGCGTTATAACTGCGGAGCATGCCTACGCCCTGCTCGAGGACGAGGGCTATATCGTCTGTAGACAGCGCAGCGGCTGCTTTTCGGCATACCGTGACGACCAGCTTTTCAAAGGCGGCACCGACATGCGCCTTGGCGCGATGCCCGCATCCGCTTTTGATGATTCCGGTTCCTTACCCGCGCCCGATGCCGCACACAGCTCAGCCCGCTCCCTCGCACCAGATGCCGCGCACAGCCCTACCCGGCTCCCGTTCCCCGACGCCGCGCGTCCTTCCGCGCCTGTGCCCGGTGCCGCCCCCGTCTCTGCGGCTTCACGCCGTCCCGCGGGCGCCGTTCCCGCGGAGGATATCACATTTCCCGCAGGGCTGTACGCAAAGACCGTGCGCTCCGTACTTACGAAATACGGCGGCGACATCCTTAAAAGGACCGACGGCGCGGGGCTGCCGCGCCTGCGGTGCGCCGTCGCGAAATATCTCATGAGAGCGCGGGAGATCGAGGTGTCCCCGGACGATATAGTGATAGGCTCCGGTGCCGAGGCGCTGTATCAGCTGGCAATAATGCTCATCGGCAGCGACAGGATCTACGCCATAGAAACGCCGTCATATGACAAGATCGAAAAGACATACCGCGCAAGGGGTATAAACTGCCTTTTGCTGCCTCTTTCGGGCGACGGTATACCGGACAGCGTTCTGTCCTCCTGCGCGGCGGATGTGCTGCACGTAACGCCCTACCACAGCTTTCCCAGCGGCATTACCGCCACGGCTGCAAAGAAAAAGGCTTATCTCGAATGGGCAAAAAGCCGCGGCGCCGTTATCATCGAGGACGATTTCGGCTCGGAGTTCTGCCGCAGCAGAAAGCCCACTGACACCCTGTTTGAGACCGACGGCGGCGAGAGAGTGCTGTATATAAACACATTTTCAAAAACGCTCTCCCCCGCGCTGCGCGCGGGATATATGCTGCTGCCCCGCGCTCTGCAAGTTAGGCGGAAAAATATAGAGTATATGTCATGCTCCGTGCCCGTTCTCGACCAGTATATACTGTGTGAGCTGCTTGACGGCGGCAGCTTCGAGCGGCACCTCAACAGGATACGCAGGCAGATACGAAAGGAAAACCGGCGCTGAAACGTGCTGCCGTATCGCCCGCCCGACCTTGACAACAGGCCGCTTTATGGTATACTATCATATGGAATATTTTTCATATGCCCATAGATATTACCGCTTGCCGCGCGGCACGCCGTATGCTATCATTACTCTGTAATACTTTTTTTGAAAAAAGAGAGGAAAAAGAGATAATGAAAGCACGAAAATTTTCCTTTTCAAGGCGGCATTTTTACTGCGCCGTCAAGCTCGGGTTCGGCGCCGTGCTGCTGCAGCTTTTGTATGCGAGCCTCACTCTTGAGGGACTGACACGGACATCGGCGTCCTGCGTGCCGGACATACTGGAATGCGCGGCGGCATCGGCAACATTTATATTCGCGGGCGCATATCTTATAGAAAAATACATATTCGAATAAAAAATCTCACGGAGGACGGTATGAGCTCACTGCTTGAAAAGATCGACGGCTACGCACGGCAAAGCGGCATTGCCGAAATGCTTTGCGGCGCCCGCAGCGTTATCTGCGCCTTTTCCGGCGGAGCGGATTCCTCCGTGCTTCTGCGTTTTCTGAACGAATTCTGCGAAGATAGAGTAAAACTGTACGCGGCGCACCTTAACCACATGATACGGGGGGAAGAAAGCGACTCGGACGAGCGTTTCTGCCGCCGCACCTGCGAAGAGCTGGGCATCCCGTTTATAACGGAGCGCGCCGATGTTCCCGCGGAGGCCGCCGCCGCGGGCGAGGGGCTTGAAGAATGCGCAAGACGGATACGCTACGAATTTTTCGCCCGTCTTTCCGAAAAGCTCGGCGGTGCCGCGGTAGCGACCGCGCACAACGCGACGGACAATCTTGAAACGGTCATATTTAATCTCGCCCGCGGCTCCGGCACACGGGGCATGGCGGGAATTGCGCCAATCCGCGGCATATACGTCCGCCCGATGCTGTGCTGCACCTCCGAGGAGATACGCGCCTTTGCCCAAAGCAATGGAATAAGCTATGTTACGGACTCCACCAACAGCTGCAACGACTACACGAGAAACTACATCCGTCACACCATCGTTCCCGAAATGCGACGGCTCAATCCCAAAGCCGACGAAGCGGCGCTGCGCATGAGCGCCTGCGCCCGCGGGGACAGCGAATATCTGGACGCTGCCGCCGAAAGCTATCTCTGCGGCAGTGATCATATCGACAGAGCCGAAGCCGAAAAACTGCCCGAGGCGCTGTTTGCCCGCGTGCTGTTTAAGCTTTACAAAAGCTGTACAAACAGCGCGGCAGACCTTTCCGACGCGCATATAAAAAGCTGCCGCGCCCTTATAAAAAGCGGCTGCGGAAGCGTTTCTCTGCCCGGCGGCTGCTCGTTTTTTGCCCATAAAGACAAAATTTTCATC
>USKS01000036.1 GCA_900555345.1 uncultured Eubacteriales bacterium | reverse complement strand
CCTTCGTTCTGGGTCTCGCTACGGGTACGTCTCCCATAGGCCTGTACTCCGAGCTTGCAAACCTCAACCACGACAACAGAGTTGACTTTGCAAACGTTACGACCTATAACCTTGACGAGTACTACCCCATCGACCCCGCAAACGATCAGTCCTACCGTTACTTCATGGATAAACACCTGTTCGACGATATCAACATCGACAAGGCAAGAACCCATGTGCTCTTCGGCCAGGCTCCCGACTGGAAGGTCGAGTGCGCCGAGTACGACGCTGCTATCGAGGCAGCAGGCGGGATCGATCTGCAGGTTCTCGGCATAGGCAACAACGGTCACATCGGATTCAACGAGCCCGGCAATGACTTTATCTGGGAAACTCACAGAGTTGAGCTTACCGAAAGCACCATCGAGGCAAACTCCAGACTGTTCAACAGCGCCGACGAGGTTCCGAGAGCAGCTTTGTCCATGGGTATCGGCAATATCATGTGCGCACGCCAGGTCGTTCTTGTAGCAAACGGCGCAAAGAAGGCACAGGCTATCCACGACGCGCTTGAGGGTCAGATCACTCCCTGGTGCCAGGCTTCCATTCTGCAGCTTCATCCCAACGTGACCTTCATCCTTGATGAAGAGGCTGCTTCCATGCTGGAGAAATACAAGGCACTCTGAGCTTCTGCCGTGAAAGGAATACCGAATAATGATTAAAGCAATACTTGACCCGCAGTTTCAGCCCATGGTAAAGGTGGTTGCGGACTACCGCGCCGCAGTTGCCAAAGAGGGCGGAGTACCGCTGGTGATCGCAGTTGAAAGAAATAAAGGCTACGTTTCTACATACAAGCTTGACGTTTTCAAGGACGGAAGCGGTCATGACGAGGAAAGCTACGGCGTAGTCGAGCGTATCGTAAAAACTCTTCTGTGGGTGTACGGCGGTTTCAAAGTTACCGTCGCGGGCTCAAAGAAGATCTATGAAAAGATCGCCGACGCTTATAAAAAGGGCGGCGCACGCCAGTTTGACGCCGACTTTATGGCACGTGTCTACGAGCGCCCCTTTGAGGTCGAATACGTAGAAAACGCCGCAGACGCTCCCAAGGAGCATCAGGCTGCAGACCCCGTAGGCCGTCACCTTGACGGCTGCCGCATCGGCTTCGACGCAGGCGGAAGCGACCGCAAGGTCAGCGCCGTTGTAGACGGGGAGACCGTTTACTCCGAAGAAGTCGTATGGTTCCCCAAGCTCCAGAGCGATCCCGATTATCACTATCAGGGCATTCTGGACGCCATGAAGACCGCGGCTTCCCATATGCCCAGAGTAGACGCTATCGGCGTTTCCTCCGCGGGCGTATATATTGATAATAAGATCATGATCGCCTCTCTCTTCCTCAAGGTCTCCGATGAGGACTTTGAAAAGAAGGTCAAGACAATGTATCTTGACGTTGCAAAGGAGATCGGCGAGAATATCCCCGTAGAGGTCGCAAACGACGGCGACGTTACAGCGCTTGCGGGCGCCATGGACCTTAATGACAACAACGTTCTCGGCGTTGCCATGGGTACAAGCGAGGCGGCAGGATATGTTGACTCTCAGGGCAATATCACCGGCTGGCTCAACGAGCTTGCGTTCGTTCCCGTTGACTACTGCAAGGACGCGATGGTCGATGAGTGGAGCGGCGACTACGGCTGCGGCGTTAAGTATTTCTCGCAGGACAGCGTTATAAAGCTTGCGCCCGCAGCGGGCATCGAGCTTGACGAGTCCCTTTCTCCCGCGGAAAAGCTCAAGGTCGTGCAGAAGCTTATGGCTGAGGGCGACGAGAGAGCCGCAAAGATCTATGACACCATCGGCGTATATTTCGGCTATGCCATCGCATACTACGCAATGTTCTATGATATAAAGCATGTTATCATCATGGGACGCGTTACCAGCGGCGAGGGCGGTACGATAGTTCTCGCAAAGGCAAACGAAGTGCTGAAGAGAGAGTATCCCGAGCTTGCGGAGAAGATAAGGCTTCACATTCCCGACGAGAAGAGCCGCCGCGTAGGTCAGTCCGTTGCAGCGGCAAGCCTTCCCAAACTCAAATAAAATCAAAACTTCCCCGAAGCGTTTCGGGGAAGGGCACGCCTCCATAGTTAAATGGATATAACAAGCCCCTCCTAAGGGTTAGTTGTGGGTTCGATTCCCGCTGGGGGTGCCAGAAAAGGGCACTTGCAAAAAGCAAGTGCCCTTTTAAGTAAATTATGCACTTTGATGTCGGTATAATGCCTGCGGCAAAAAGAATTTTTGCTTTTCGCGTGGCAGTACGGTATACGCTTGAATATCTCACTTGCGGCGTCAGCCGGATGCCTTGACTAAGGCGCGCCGCGGGACGCGCTGCGTATATTGAAACAACTATAAGATCAGGAGACTCGGCATAAGATCATGACACTGAAAGAATTGGGAATCGGAAAGAACGCCGTCATAAAGAGCGTCGGCGGCGAAGGCGCGCTCCGCCAGCATTTTCTTGATATGGGTATAATCCCGGGAGCGGAAGTGACCTTGGTAAAGCTTGCTCCCATGGGGGACCCCATGGAGCTGCAGATACACGGTTATGAGCTGACTCTCCGTCTTGCGGAGGCAGATCAGATCGAGATCGAAGAGATCCGCGAGAGAAGTCAGACACACAAACGGATAAGCAGCGTGAAAGATTCCGAACATCCGGGACTCGGAGAGGAAGGAAAATATCATTCCAAGGAAGACGAAGACCCGCTGCCCGACGGTGAAAAACTGACATTCGCACTTGTGGGAAACCAGAACTGCGGTAAAACGACCTTGTTCAATCAGCTGACAGGTTCGAATCAGCACGTGGGCAATTTCCCGGGCGTGACAGTGGACAGAAAATCCGGATCTATCAAAGGGTATCCCGACACAGAGGTCACGGACCTTCCCGGGATTTATTCAATGTCGCCGTACAGCAGTGAGGAGATAGTTTCGCGTAATTTCGTTCTCGACGAAAAGCCGAAGGCGATAATAAACATCGTCGATGCCACGAATATAGAGCGAAATCTGTACCTTACCATGCAATTGCTGGAAATGGATATTCCCATGATAGTCGCGTTGAACATGATGGATGAGGTAACGGGAAATCACGGTGCTATCGACGTGAACGGCATGGAGGCGCTGCTCGGCGTTCCCGTCGTTCCGATCTCCGCGGCGAAAAACGAGGGCGTCGGTGAGCTAATACAGCACGCGATACATATAGCAAAATACCGTGAGCATCCACTGAAACAGGATTTTTGCGACAAATCGGATCACGGCGGCTCGGTGCATCGCTGCATACATGCGGTGATCCATCTGATAGAGGATCACGCAAAGGCGGCGGATATCCCCGTGCGTTTTGCGGCGACCAAGGCTATTGAGGGCGATCCGCTCATCACAAAGCAGCTGAAGCTGGATGAGAACGAAAAAGAGATGCTGGAGCATATCGTGCAGCAGATGGAGACCGAACGCGGTGTGGACAGAAGCGCCGCGATAGCGGATATGCGATTCGACTTTATAGAGCGCCTGTGCGAGCAGACGGTCACAAAGCCGAAGGAGAGCAGAGAGCGGATACGCAGCGAGAAGATAGACAGGATACTTACGGGTAAATATACGGCAATACCGTGCTTTATCGGGATAATGCTGCTTGTGTTCTATCTGACGTTCAACGTGATTGGGGCGTGGCTGCAGGAGCTGCTTCAGTTCGGGATAGACAAGCTGCAGTCCGTTGTCGACGCGGCATTGACTGCGGCGCATGTCAACGGCGCGATACACAGCCTCATAACGGACGGTATTTTTACCGGCGTCGGAAGCGTGCTGAGCTTTCTTCCTATCATAGTGACGCTGTTTTTCTTCCTGTCTCTGTTGGAGGACAGCGGATATATAGCGCGCGTGGCGTTTGTAATGGACAAGCTGCTTCGCAAGATAGGACTTTCGGGGCGAAGCATCGTTCCCATGCTGATAGGCTTCGGATGTACCGTGCCTGCGGTAATGGCAACGCGCACACTGACCAGTGAGCGCGACCGAAAAATGACTATCCTGCTGACCCCGTTTATGAGCTGCTCGGCAAAGCTGCCCATATATTCTTTCTTTGTCAGCGTTTTCTTCCCGGGGAAAGGCGGACTTATCATGGCGGGTCTTTACCTGCTCGGCATTGCAGTCGGGATACTTGCGGCGCTTTTGTACAGAGGTACACTGTTCAGGGGTGAGCCTGTTCCGTTTGTAATGGAGCTTCCCAACTACCGTTTGCCGGGGGCGAAAAACGTGCTGCAGCTTTTGTGGGAAAAAGCAAAGGACTTTTTGCAGAGAGCGTTCACCGTTATTTTCCTGGCAACGATCGTGGTGTGGTTCCTGCAAAGCTTTGATCTGCATCTT
The DNA here is from genome assembly GCA_900555345.1 of uncultured Eubacteriales bacterium. Next base: position 4,826 of record USKS01000036.1, on the reverse strand, counting down.
AACCTGGTCAGCGATTCTTCTGACAGTATACTGGCGATCATCGCGGGCTGGATGGCACCGATATTCAAACCGCTCGGCATGGGAGACTGGCGCATATGTACGGCGCTCATCACCGGATTTATGGCAAAGGAAAGCGTGGCTTCAACTCTGGGAGTGCTGTTCGGCGGAAATATAAGCACGGCGCTGTCCGCTGCAACGGCTGCCGCCACAATGGTCTTCAGCCTGCTTTACACTCCGTGTGTTGCGGCGATCGCGTCCGTAAAAAGGGAACTCGGCACGAAATGGGCAGCCGGAGTCGTAGTTTGGCAGTGCCTGATAGCGTGGGTGGCTGCGTGGATAACTTACCTGATAGTGTCGGCTGTATAAGGATGATAAATCAGAAAAGCTCCGAGCCTTTGGCTCGGAGCTTTTCCAATGAAGCGCGGCTGCGCCGCATGAAAAATGAAGCGTGCCTACAGCGCACGGAGAGGCCGGATTTGCTTTGATTATGTGCAATTGATCCAAAATTGTTTTAATAAACCGTGAATTATTATAAAGAATCATGAAAATTCGCTTCCTGATCATTGACAAACACTTGAAAATTGTTATTCTTTATGATAAACTTCAGACAGTAAAAAGCCTAATGCCATATGGGGAGGAGTCTGTCCGATAATGAAAAAAGCGGTGTGTATTATCTCGGCGCTTTGCGCGGCAGCGGCGCTTCTGTGCTCCTGCGGCGGTACGAAACTTGAAAAGACGGATATGGATATTGCCTCTGATACATACAAACCCTCATGCGACGAGCCGGAGAGCGCGGCGATTTACGACGGCATTCTTTATACCGCCTGCACAGATAAAGTTCTTTCCTACGATATAGAAAACGACGAGGAAAAAGTGCTTCTCGACGGTCTGACCGACTGTCGGCTCATAGCTGCGGGCGATGGGGAAGTATGGATATACGAAAGCGGCGGCAAAATGCTTATGTGCTTCGGCGTTGACGGTGCCGAAAAAAGAAGCTATCCGCTTGAGCCCAATCAGGAAAATACGGGTTTTTACGATTTGACCGTAACCGACAATTATGCGGTGCTCTCCGAGTATACAGAGGACGGAAAAAACAGCGATCTGGCGGTCGTTGACAAGAAAAGCGGAGACTGCCGCAGAATAGTCATTGACGAATACGACTATGTTATATCCGTGGATGCCGCAGAAAAGGACAACGTAGTATTGACTGCCGACGGCGAGGCAGTGCTGACCTTTGATACGAAAAAAGAAGAGATCCTTGATGAAAACTATATAACAGGCAGATTCGTTGATTTTGCCGACTTCAACAAAGAAAGAAAAACGCTGTATATGTCCGTAAACAGCAGGGTCACGGCAGGTATCAGCAGCTACAGCCTTGCGGACCGCGAGCTTACGAATATTACGAGAACGGGTACGGTAACATCTGAAGATCTGGAGAACAATTATAAATACTGCCTTCCTCTCTGTATTTGCAGCGAGGGCAACGTGTTGGCATGGTATGACAGCGACGCAGGGGTGTACAATATTCAAAACCTTGACGGCGATGAAAATCGTATCACCGTTGCAAGCGTTGGCTTCGGTGAGAGTACCGAGGATGCCGTTGACCTGCTGTATTACAGCTTTGAAAAGAATACGGGCACGCGCGTGCGGGAAATAGTTTACGACACGGAAGAACAGATGAAAACGGCGCTTATGGGCGGCAAAGCCTTTGATATGCTTGTGGATACGGACCCGTTCTGCATAGCGTCCACCGCTTTTGACGATCTTTACACATACGGCGCCGTTGCCCAGAAAATTGAAAAATACGACCTCTCCGACCTGTTTGAAAAGGTCGCAGAGAAAAACGGAAGGCTTTTCGGCATACCGGTAGGCTTTCGCAGCGACGAATATATATCTGCCCCGATCTCGGAGGAAAACTTCAACGAGTACGATCCAAATGACCCTCGCGGCAGCTGGAGGCGGGGAAGATACACGCAGGATCTTCTGCTGAGATACGCGGCGGAGTATGTCCGACTGACGGAGGGTGAATGCCTTGACGGTGATTATTCGGAACTCAGAAAAACCATAAAAAACGCATACGATAAAAAAGACGTTGAATACTCGGATATGATTGGCGTATGGAGCACAGACGGCGATCAGTTTGTTTCGAGTTATATGATGGTGTGCGCCGACTCGGTGAATAAAGATGCGGCGGAAAAGCTTCTGTGCGAGGCGATCCGCCTGTACTGCGGCGACAGCGGATTTGACAGAGAGCTTTTGTTTGAGGGCAGCATCAACTGCTTCATGTACGATGAGATCGATCCGGAGAAGATAGCGTATCTTTACTACGAAAACGCAAGTGATGCGCTCGGCAAAGCAATAAACAAAGCCGCGGAGGAAATCAAAAACGGAGAATCGGGCGCGGATGAGACAGCGGATGAGCTTATAAACACGCTTGACAGTATGTTGAAAGAATGACAGAGAATTTTTCCGAAAGGGGCGGAAAGCGGGACATGAAAAAGAAAACGCGGCGCGTGTGCGTCCTTGCGCTGTTTACGGCGTTCAATCTGTTTATGGTGCTTCTGTACTTTTTCGGCGGCGAGATCAGATATGCGGCGGCGGCGAGCGCGGATTACGTGACCCCGTCGCAGTATGAGTACGACGGACGCTTTTCCGTTTCGTCAGTTCCGGCGGGGAGCCTTATATACGACGAGGACGGCGGCACGTATGTTTCCAGACTTGAGAGCCTCGGCTCGGGACTCGCAAAATTTTACAGGGTCGCAAAAGAGCCTGTCTCTGTCAGCCGCTCCGACGCGGAGATGGCGGACATCGGGCTTGACAGCGGACTGTTTGTAAGAGAGCCGTCAGGCGTAAAAGAAGGACAGATCGTAAAACTCGGAGAGAAGAAATGAAAAGATCGGTGCGCTCAGCGGCGCTTCTCGTGCCGTCCCTTGCGGGACTGGGACTTTGCTTTTTTTACCCTCTTGTGTACATAATTGCCGCATCCCTGAAGAAAGACCCGTTCTCGGGCGGCAGCGCTTTTTGGGGAAACTATAAAACGCTTTTCAAAAACGAATATTTTCAGAATGCGCTGAAAAACAGCCTTCTGTTTACGCTTGTCGCCGTATTTGCTGCAATGGCAGTCGCCGTGGCGGTATCGTGCATGATATACGAAAAAGCGAAAAAGGCTCCGCTGTTGAGAAGCCTTTTCGTAATTCCGTTTCTTATGCCCTCGTCGCTTCTCGTCAGCGTCTGGAGCACTCTTTTTCCGAATGCCGCGCCGTTTTTCTCTCTTTGCGCGCTGTTCGTGATAAAAAATTCGGGCATTGTGATAATGCTTCTGTCATCTGCGCTGTGCCGTGTGTCTGATGATATCAGAGCAGCTGCCGCCATAGACGGCGCCTGCGGGGTGCGGTTGTTTACATCCGTACTGCTTCCGGCAGTGTCGCCGAGCCTTTTGTTTACTTTTATTCTGACGCTTTCGTCAAGCACGGGCATATACAGAGAGTCGTATCTTTTGTACGGCGAGTATCCCGGGCAGTCCGTATATATGATACAGAATTATCTCAACAATCATTTCATGAAGCTCAATTATCACTACGTTGCGGCGGGAGCGGCGGTTTTTACGGCTGTTGTAATGATAATGGCAATATGCGCAATGCGGCTTGAAAGGAGGCTCGGCTGTGAGTAAAAAGATCCTTTCAAATGCGGCGGGCGCCGCCGCGATCGCTTTCATGCTTCTTTGCACGGTGTTTCCGTTTGTGTACGCAGTTTGCAAAAGTCTGGGCGGATGGCGGGAGCTTCTTTTGTGGTCGCCGGGATTTACAAGGGCGTATTTCAATACGTTTCTGAGCGCCGCCGCCGTAACCGTTCTGAACATTGTCATAGCCGTTCCGTCGGCGTACTTTTTCAGAGTCTGCAAGGCAAAATTCAAAAATATCATATACGCGCTTTATATAGTTCTTCTGCTGCTGCCGTATCAGGCGACGATGCTGCCCGAGTATATGCTCGCGCAGCGCATGGGGACGTACGATACCCTGTGGTCTGTCATAATTCCGTCGGCATTTGCACCGCTCAGCGTGATAATACTTGCGCAGATGTTTCGCGCCGTACCGGAGGAGGTACTGGAGGCTTACAGGCTTGAGAGCTCGTCACTTTTCGGCGAGATAGTGTATATGGCGATCCCCAATGCCGGAAACGGGATCGTTTGCTGTGCCGTTCTTACGTTTGCCGGCGCGTGGAATATGCTTGAGAGACCCATGAATCTTATAAATAAAGAGGGATATATGCTGATGCAACAGTATATTTCCACAATGAAAGCGCCGGAAATGTTTGCGGCCACGGCGGTGTCCGCCCTGCCGCTGCTGCTGTTGTTTGTCTTCGCTGAGGAGGGACTTCGCGGGCTTATCGTAGAAGATGTGAAAAGAATATAGTACGCAGACACCGTGGCGAAAAAGCTCCGAGCCTTTGGCTCGGAGCTTTCTTAATGAAGCGCGGCTGCGCCGCATGAAGCGCGGCTGTGCCGCTTTTACATTTCATATTCAAAGCTTGCGCGGTCGGACGAAAAAGCGCATATTGTTCTGCCTTCACAGCAAAAGCTGTATTCAGCGCTGACCGCTATCCCTTCACGAATCATGCGCGACATTTTGCCGAATTGCGGGGCGCTGAGCGTATGGGAGGCGCCGCCGAGAAGCTTTGCGCGCAACGTATATCCGCCCTGGCGGATAAGTATTTCGTCTCGTGCGGGGAACTCCGCCCGGGCGCCGCTGTATGTGGCAAGCCTGTACTCCCGTTTACCGCACATGACCGACGCTATGGCGCCGCATATCTCGGCGGGGCCTATGGGC
>USKS01000035.1 GCA_900555345.1 uncultured Eubacteriales bacterium | reverse complement strand
CCGACATTCGCGGCCGCGAAGAGATCCTGAAGATCCACGCCAAGAACAAGCCCCTGGCGGAGGATGTGGACCTGGAGAAGCTGGCCAAGGGCACCTCCGGCTTTACCGGCGCAGACCTTGCCAACCTTCTCAACGAGGCGGCACTGCTTGCGGCAAGAAAGAACAAGACCCTTATCGGTATGGACGAGATAGAGGACGCATTCACAAAAGTCGTTGCAGGTCCCCAGAAAAAGTCCATGCGCATAAAGGAAAGCGAAAAGCTCAAAACGGCATACCACGAGGCAGGTCACGCAGTGCTCAGCCATGTACTGCCCCTTATGGATCCCGTTCATCAGATATCCATCATCCCCAGCGGCAGTGCTCTCGGCTACACGCTGAACCTGCCCGAGGAGGACAAATACAGCGTTTACAGAAACGAGCTGAAGCAGAAGATATCAATGCTTCTCGGCGGCAGAGTCGCGGAGCAGCTTATATTCGACGACTTCTCCGGCGGGGCATCCAACGATATACAGAGAGCAACGCAGATAGCCCGCAAGATGGTAACACAGTTAGGCATGAGCGACCTCGGTCCCATAATGTTCGGCAGCGGTCACAGCGATACGGAAGTGTTCCTCGGACGCGACTTCTCGCACGAGCGCAACTACTCAGAGGCTGTAGCGGCGCAGATAGACGAGCAGATCGAAAAGATCATCACCGAGGCATACAACGAGGCAAAGCGCCTGCTCAGTGAGAACATCGACAAGCTGCACTTTATCGCAAAATATCTTGTCAAGAACGAGATCATGGACGGTGAACAGTTCAAGCGCGCCATGGAGGAAGACGGCGTCACTATCGAAGACCTTGAAGAAATGGTTGCCGAGCGCCGCCGCCGCAGCGAGGACGAAAACGCCAAGCGTGCGATACAGATCGCCGAAAACGAGCGTCTCCGCGAGGAGGAGCGCCGCAGAAACGGCGAGCACGAAAAGGATAAGGAAGAAAAAGATTCCGACGACGATCGTCATATCGATTTCTGAAAACCGAAACAGTAACAGAAAACGCAGAGCAAATTTTGCTCTGCGTTTTTTCATTACAAACCGCCGTCTCGGACCAGACGGGGCAATTATCGCAGCAGGCGTTTGAAAGAGGCGCATATATGTGTTATAATAGGTGCGGAGATATCCCATTTTTGCAAAATCCCATCGGCTTTGCCGCTTCGTACATTTCCGCGCTGCGGCGGACTGTTCGGCGGCATGGCAAAAATGCATTGCGTCAAGGACTTTCGCCCGGCGGCATAATTGCTTTGCCGAATGCGGCAAAACGGCAGGCACAGATAAAATTAACATATTTATATTCGCACGGCGTACTGCAAATTCTCCGGCACAAGCCGGATCATAAGGACATAATTATGAAAACAGTAATACTGCTGAGACATTCGGAGCCGATCGCAGACAGGACGATGCCCACAGAGCTTATTCCCCTCTCCGAGCGGGGATACGTAAAGGCGCATAAATTTTTCTCGCTTGACATTTTCCGCCGCGTCGGTACAGTTTACAGCTCGCCGTACAAACGGGCATACAGTACTGCCGAGGTGCTTTGCAGGCATATAACGATCGACAGCCGCCTGCGCGAGCGCGAGCTCGGCGATCCCGAGACGCCGGTCCCGAAATTTTGGAGCCGTCAGTATGAAGATCACGACTGTAAAAATGCGGGCGGCGAATCGCTGAACGACGTAAGGTGCAGGATGACCGAGGCTGTCGGTGAAATTGTATCATCAATAAAGGAGGGCGGCACCGTCGCCGTTGTTTCTCACGCCGCAGCCATTTGCGCACTTCTTTTGAATTGGTGCACCGTTGAGGTCACGGACGAAAAGAAAAAGATACGGGAAATCAGACACGGTGCAGATGTTGTGCTGTGCGGCAAAATATCAACTCCCAGCGCGTTTCTGCTGGGCTTTGACGAGGATCGTCTGCAAAGCATTGAATACATAGACAGCGGCAGATAATTTTAAATATCCGCCATGGGTCTTTGACCGTGAAAGACATTTTCGGCGCGGCAGCGGGCAGCCGCGCGCTGACAAAAACCGAGCGGCGCAAGAAGCACATTTTTCCATTCGGTACCGCCACGGCAGCGCAGAGTACAAAAGCACCGCGGACAATAGTCCTCGGTGCTTTTCTTTGCCGCAATACGGCTGCGCTTCAAGGCAAAATTGCGCCTCGTCGTGCACACCATACGGCTCTGTTTTTGTTTTCTGCAAAAAGAGCTTGAAATGATTTTCAATGTCGCCTTTCGGGAAAAGCCTCAGTTATCCTCGCCGTTCCATTCCTTGTGAACTCCGGTGACGGAGAATACTACCCATTCGGCAACATTCGTGGCGTGGTCGCCGATACGCTCGAAATACTTCGCTATCATAAGAAGATCAAGTGCATACTCCGCGTCCTCGCGCCTCTCCGTTATGAGCCGTATCAGCGAGGATTTAACGTTGTCAAAGCAATCGTCCACAACATCGTCGTGGGCAATGACCGCCTTTGCAAGCTCCACATCGCCTTTTACGTATGCGTCAACGCTTTCGGTCACCATGCGTATGGTCTCCCTCGCCATAAGGCTTACAGACTCGCACTCGGCGCCTGTTCTGCCGCCGAGAAACGGGATTATCTCCGCAATATCGTCCGCCTGGTCGCCTATTCTCTCAAGGTCGGTGATCATCTTCAGCGCCGCCGATATCTGACGGAGGTCCTTTGCAACGGGCTGCTGCTGAAGTATGAGCTTGAAGCAGAGAGACTCGATATCCCTCTCCATACGGTCGATCTTTGAGTCAATGTCGGCGACCTTTGCGCCGAGCTGAGCCTCGCCTTCAAGCAGCGCTTTTGCCGCAAGAGCTATGACCTCCTCGCAGTATGCGCCCATCTGTGTCATTTCCTCGCTCAGCGTTGCAAGCTGAGAGTCGAATTTGCTTCTCATTATCCGAACCTCCCTGTGATATAGTCCTCCGTGCGTTTATCCGCGGGAGTATTGAACATTTTTTCCGTATTGCCGTATTCAACAAGATCTCCCAGGAGGAAGAACGCGGTGTTATCCGAGATACGCACCGCCTGCTGCATATTGTGCGTTACTATTACTATTGTGTACTGTTTTTTCAGCTCTGTCGCAAGATCTTCAATTTTTGATGTGGAAATAGGGTCAAGTGCGCTTGTAGGCTCGTCCATAAGCAGCACATCCGGCTCGACCGCAAGCGCGCGCGCTATGCAAAGGCGCTGCTGCTGACCGCCCGAAAGACCCAGCGCGGATTTTTTCAGTCTGTCGCTGACCTCATCCCATATGGCGGCGCCCCTGAGAGAGCGCTCCACTATCTCGTCAAGCTTCGCGCGGCTTCTGATACCGTGAGTTCTCGGACCGTAAGCAACGTTGTCGTATATGCTCATGGGGAAAGGATTGGGCTTCTGGAAAACCATGCCTATATTGCGCCTGAGCTCGTTAACATCCGTTGAGGGGGCATATATGTCCGTGCCTCTGTATTTGACGCTGCCCGTGATCTTAACGCCGTGCACAAGATCGTTCATCCTGTTCAGTGTTTTCAGAAATGTGGATTTACCGCAGCCGGAAGGTCCGATAAGCGCGGTTATGGTGTGCTCCTGCACCTCAAGGCTCACGTTTTTAAGTGCCTGCGTCTGACCGTACCAAAGGCACAGATCGTTTACGCTTATAATATTCTCTTTGTTTTCGGCAGTGCTCATATGCTTCTCCTCTTTCTGAAGTAGCGGCCGACAGCGTCAGCCGAAAGATTTATAAGGACCGTAAGCGCCATAAGTATGGCGGCAATCGCAAACGCCACTCCGAACTCGCCGTTCTCCTTGGCGTAGAAGTACAGCGCCACGGTAAGTGTTGCGCCGGGCTTCATAAGTCCGTCGATGATGCCGCTGACGGCATGGGCAAAGCCCGCCGTGAACAGAAGCGCCGCCGACTCACCCAGAATTCGACCCACCGAAAGGATGCAGCCGGTTATGATACCGTCAACGCATCCGGGCAGGACAACGGTGCGAATAACTCTCCACTTGCCGGCGCCCAGTCCGAAAGCGCCCTCTCGGTAGCTTTGCGGCACGGTCTTCAGGCTTTCCTGCGTAGTTCTCATGACTGTCGGCAGATTCATGATAGTAAGCGTCAGCGCGCCTGCTATAAGCGATGTTTTGAAGCCGAACATCTCACAGAACACGAGCATGCCCACAAGACCGTATATGACGGACGGAATGCCCGAAAGGGTCTCTGCCGCGTTTTCAATAAGCTTTACGATACGTCTGCCCGACGCATATTCCGTAAGATACACCGCCGCGCCCACGCCGAGCGGCACTACAAGGATAAGCGTTGCGATGACTATATAAAGAGTGTTGAGTATATCGGGCAGAATGCCCACTCTGTCGCTGAGGTAGCTTGGCTTTGTGGAAAGCAGCTCCCACGAGATATTGGGGATGCCGCGCGCCAGCACATATACTATCATAAAGACGGCAATAGCGGCCGTTATGATGACAGCCAGGGCACACAAAAGCCGCATCAGCAGTATATACGCCCTGCGGGAAGCTGAAATTTTCTTATCTATTGCTTTCATCGGTACTCTCCTCCGCTGCCGCCCAATCTGCGGCATATGCTCCGGCAAAGTGAGCCGGAAAAACATTGTCTGCGCGTTTCGTCATCACTATCAGCCCTTTGCCTTGTCCCGTTTAAGGAAGAAGTTGAGGGCTGCGTTTATAAGCATTATAAACAGGAACAGAACAAGCGCTATGGAGAACAGCGCCTGGCGCTGAAGCCCCGCGGAATATGACATTTCGCTTGCGATGGCGGTCGTGAGAAAACGAACGCTCTCGAAAAGCGATCCCGGCATATTCGGCGCGTTGCCCGATACCATCATGACTGCCATTGCTTCACCGATCGCGCGGCCGACGCCGAGCACTACGGAGGCGGCAATGCCGCTTTTGGCGGCGGGAACGGATACTCGGAAGTATGTCTCCACCGGTGTTGCTCCCAGGGCAAGAGACGCGCTTTCGTATTCCTCGGGGACCGCGTCAAGCGCCGTGAGCGACACCTTTATTATGGACGGCAGTATCATTATTGCGAGCACGATTATTGCCGCAAAAAGGCTTGCGCCGTCAGGCAGACCGAATATTTTTCTGATACCCGGCACAAGCACCATCATGCCCACAAGACCGTACACGACCGACGGTATACCCGCCAGAAGGCTGACAACCGATTCCATAATGCTGCGAACCGCCGGCTTTGCCATCTTTGCAAGGTATACCGAGCAGAGAAAGCCTATCGGCACGCCCAGCACTACGGCGCCCGCGGTGCCGTACACACTCGTCAGTATAAACGGCAGTATTCCGAATTTCGGCTCAGCCGCGGTGGATGCCCACTCCGTGCCGAACAGAAACTTTGCGATACCGATCTCTCGTATGGCGGGGATGCCCGAAATTATCAGGTACACCGATATGAGAAGCACACATCCGACGGTGATGAGCCCCAGAATAAGAAATATTCCGTGCACGACCGTCTCGAATATTTTTCGTCTTACCATATAGGAGACAACCTTTCAATCAATTTTCCTGCCCGCGCAGCGGGCCCGACATAAGCGCCTTGGCGGTCGCTGTTGCGGCCGCCGCGGTTTGTTGTTTTTATTTGTGCTGACGAGCTGTCCTTATCAGTTAGCGGGAACTGCGCCTGCCGCGCTGATGATGCTGCCGGAGGATGCGGACAGTGCGAAGTCATAGAAAGCTTTTGCTACATCGGAGAGCTCTGCGCCCTTCTTGGTTACCAGTACGAAGGGACGCTGTACCACATAGCTGCCGTCCTTTACTGTTTCCTCACCGGGAGTTACACCGTTTACTGCAAGTGCCTTAACGGTATCCTTTACTGCTGCGAGAGAAGCGTAACCGATAGCGCCGGGGTTGCCTGCGACGGTTGCGATAACGTCGCCGGTGGAGCCGAGCTCCTGACGGTACTTGCAGGAGTCCTTGGTGTTTGTGATGGACTCAAAGCCGTCTCTTGTGCCGCTGCCTGCCTCACGGCCGATCACAACGATCTCGGCGTCATTGCCGCCTACATCCTTCCAGTTGGTGACCTTGCCGGTGTAGATGTCCGCGATCTGCTCAAGGGTAAGCTCTTTAACCGGGTTGTCGGGGCTTACTACCATTGCAATGCCGTCGTAGGCAAGAACCGTTTCCTCAAGTCCCTGTGCCTTTTCCTCGTCCTTCAGCGCACGGCTCGAAAGACCGATGTCACAGCGCCCCTCGGAAACTGCGGTGATACCCGAGCCGGAGCCTGTGGGGTTGTAAGTAAACGTCGTACCGCTGTATTCACCCTCAAATGCTTCGCCGAGAGCGCCGATGACCTTCTGCATTGATGTAGAACCGTCTGTGGTGACTGTGCCGCTTATTACCTTATCGGTCGTTTTGTCGGACGCGCTGTCCTTGGATGTGTCTGCACTGCCGCCTGCACAGCTTGCCAGTGCAAATACTGCCATGAGAGATGCAAGTACAAGACAAATAATCTTTTTCATAATTCAAATCTCCTTTTCGATTGTTTCAGCTTTATTTATTAGGGTCTCCCGACCCTGCGTCTCACATTCTAAAGACCGAACGTAAAATCAGAAACCGCAGAATTGTCAAATTTAAGTAAAATACAAAAATATTGTTTTTTCGCAAAAAAAATCCCGTATCGGCCGTGAAGCCGATACGGGATCGATTCATTATTTATGTGCGTCAGAAGCTGCCGCCGCCCCCGCCGTGCGTTGCGCCGGAGGAGGATGTGTGTGTGCTGCTGCCGCCGCTTGATGAGCTGTCGTCGGGCTTTGCGGTCCTTGTGACGGTTGCATACAGGTAAATATCGCGGCTGTCCGTAATATTCAGGCTGTCTTCCCTCACATAGCTGCTTGCCGCCGCCTGACTGCGGACAGACTTCAGCTTTTTCTTCATGGAGCCCACAACGATGTTGGCAATAACAAATCCCACAATAAGAGATATGGGTATCCATATGAGCGAAAGCGAACGGTCATAAGGCTTGCCGTCACGGGCAAGATTTACATACTCTTCGCATTTGTCTATAAATATATCAAATGCTTTTTCGCAATCCGTGTCGAAATACTCCTTAATCGCATCGCCCGCCTGCTGAATACCGTAATCGGTAAACGCGGTTATGCCGTAGCCGCGGGTAGAAATATGCCACTTTCTGTCCTCCATATTAAGAAGAAGCAGAGCACCGTCACGGTTCGAACCGCATCCGAAGCCGTTATAGTCATAAAAATCGTCGGCGTATTCTTCCATGGTCTTGCCGCCGAGGTCTGAGCCGGTCACGATGACGATGTCAAAATCAAGCTCGCGGCGCACTTCGTCAAGTCTTGCCGAAACGCGCTGCGCCGCAGCGTCGTCAAGCAGCCCCTCCATGTCGTTGAGGCGGCTGTAGTGCACCGAAAGGTCTGCATCCTCCGCAAAGATCACCGTTCCGGGAACGATCACCGAGAGAATAAGCACGACGGCAAAAAGTGCCGCAATAATTTTTTTCTTCATTACCCGCACCCCCTCACAGTATTCCCATAAGGAACAAAAGCCACGCAACGGCAAATGCTGCAGCACCGAAAACGGCTGTCAGCAGCAGGCGCCATTTCCATGCTGCCTTGTTGTCCACGGGCAAGTCGCCCACGAATTTGCCTGTCTGACCGTTCATCGCAAATGTGTACTGCTGCCCGTTCCATGTAGTGTTGAGCAGCCATACGGGATACAGCGCATAGTGCGCACGTCCGTTGTGAAGTCTTATGTCGGTCTTTTCCGGCACGACCGTTGTGTAGTCGCCTGCAGTCATGGCAAACGCATCCTCGGTTGAGCGCTTTACCCTCTCGTTTGCCCGTTCAATGCTCTTTTCCGCATCCACGTCGTATTTATCAGCAAGATATCCCGCAAGATATGCCGTCTGAAAATCCACCGCATCGGAAAAATCGTAAGGCTCGATAGACTCCATAAGATCGTCCGCCATCTTTGCTGAGCCGTCCACGGGAACATGGTCAAAAGCGATCGAACCGCTGCGATGCAGAAGATAGTGGCTCGTTTCCGTGTAGTCGTAGTCGCTGTCGCTCCAAAAGCGCACCTGTGTCGCCTTGTATCTGACCGTTGCGTCCGCCTCTGTATCGAAAAGCCAGAACGGAACGTATATCCCGCAGATTTTGTCGATATGATTCTCCGAACGGAAAACCTTCGGAAGCAGCCGCTTTCCGCTGAGATGCTTCATAAGCACATCCTTGGCGGCTTTTTTGTCAAGCTTGAAGGGGATAACATAGTCGGGCCGCAGTGTCCCCGAAATTCGATCCGTCATAACAACCGGGTTTCCGCAGAAGGGGCAGGAGGACGCCGCAGTGTTTTCATCGCAAACTATCTCGCCGCCGCAGGAATTGCATATGTACGAATGCAGTCCGTCTGCCTCGCCTTCCTTCCACTGCGAATCGGGTGAGCGCTCCCATTTCATCTCGTCCTGTTCGCTGCCGCCGAGCTCCTCGGCATAGCTGCGCAGGGTCTCCATTTCAAATTCCGTGTCGCAGTAGGGACACTTCATTTTCTGGATGCTGCTGTCGAACTCGATCTTGCCGCCGCAGCATGGGCATTTGTATTCAAGAACCTGTGCCATCGTTGCACCTCGTTTCAAAGTGGCCGCGCAGAAACACGCACAGCCGGATTATAATCGGTGCGGAAAACGCAATTATGAATTTCCCGCACGGCGGGCCGATGCAGGCATCGGCCGCCATGGATGCGGCAGCGCACCGCCGCAAATTATGTGCAATTACTGAATATCGTTCTGGTCAAACGGGTCGCCGCACTGCGGGCAGAACTTCGGCGGATGCTTGGGATCGGCCGGTTCCCAGCCGCACTTGTCGCAGCGGTACAGCGGTTCGCCCACGGGCTTGGCCTTGCCGCATTCAGAGCAGAACTTGCCCTTGTTCACGGCGCCACAGCTGCACGTCCACTCGCTCGCGGGCGCGGGCTTGCCGCACTCGGAGCAGAACTTGCCCGTGTTGCCCGCTGCGCCGCAGGCGCACGTCCAGCCCTGCGCGGGCGCGGGCTGTGCAGGCTGCTGATACTGCTGCTGCTGACCTGCCATCTGGTAGAGCGTCTGGCTGTTCATGCCGCCGGCCATCTGCGCCATGTTCATACCCATAAAGCCCATCATTGCGCCGTTCTGGTTGCCGGC
>USKS01000034.1 GCA_900555345.1 uncultured Eubacteriales bacterium | reverse complement strand
GGCAATTACCATCTGCTTACCGTAATAGCCGGAACCGCCTGTTACAAGCGCTACCTTTCCGTCAAGTCGAAATCTGTCGATTATGTTGGCTTTGTTATACATATAAAGCTCCTCAGAAAAGTTTTTTAACGGCATCTACGATAGCGCCGCCGGCGTCGCCGGTGAAGATCGATGTGCCGACCTCGTAGCCGCCGTCGGCATATGCCTCGGGTGTGAAGAGATATCCCGGCAGAGTTCCGTTTGAAACTTCAAACACAAATGTCTTTGCAGAGGGAGAAGCCTCTTTCATGGCAAGACCGAACTCAACGAATATCTCACCCTGGGTCATGCAGATGTTGGTATCTCCGAGAGTTACGACGCAGACCTCGCAGGGCAGCTCAGCATCGGTGATCTTACCGTCGCGCTCGGCGATCTCGGCATAGTAGAACTCGTTCTCTTTACCGAACATTGCGAGCTCGCAGTTTCTCTTTGTTATGTAGTCGTCGTCGGGCATCTCGCGGAAAGCCTTGCGTGCCGCTTCCATGTCGCGGCGCGCGTCCGCGACCGTGGGATACTCACGGATAGGCAGTTCAAGTTCCGTGCTCTTAAAGCCGATCTCTATATCGTCGGAGAACTCCATTTTCTCGATCGTGTGGAATATCTCAACGCCGAGAGTTGAGCCGACGCGGGCAGCCTCTTCAAAATTCTGTCCCACCCTGTGATAACGGGAGGACTGATTTCCGCTTGTACCCTGTGCAAACATGAACTTTGCCTCGGGATACGCGAAGTGGATAAAGCGGCGCACATATGCGGGATAATCTGCCGTTACATAAAGATTTTCGGCGTGAAGATATGTAGGATGAAGCGCGTAGTTGAACAGAACGCCGCGAACGGTGTCGTTCATGTCTTTAACGCAGATAACGTTTACGCTGTCATCCTGCAGACCGTTGCGGATACGTCTGTTTCCGCCGACACCCTGCTCTTTTCCGCAGTGTCCGATACCTGTTCCCAGCTTTGCGGGGAAGGTATTTTCTCTTGCCTCACGGATAACTGCCTCTACCTTGGGGAGAAGCTGCGCGATATACGTGGGATCGTCGTGCAGGCCCTCGGCAAGCTCGGAAGCGAGCGGAGTTGAGGACCAGGGCCCGGAATGTGTATGTGACGTTGTAAACGTAATGTTTCCGCCGAGCTTTTCGCGGATCTCTCTGCAATAGCTCTTGCCGAAATACAGCAGATCGAACGTTACAAGCGTTATGCTGTCGTGTCCGTTATCGAGATGCAGCGCGCCGCAGTACAGCGGGTCGTGGATACCGATATTCGGTCTGGGGCAATGGGGGTAGCCCGCCATCTGAACTCCCTTGTCGGGAGAAATGTCAACAAGTGCAATTCCTGCTTTAAGCATTTCAGTACCTTCTCTCTTAAATTGCTTATAAAAAATTTAATCCTTTGCTTTATAAACGGCGCGCACACCGAAATCGTCGTCGAGTACGACAATATCGGCACGTTTGCCCGCCGCAAGCGAGCCTATCTCATTTTCCATACCGAGAAATCTCGCGGGGTTAAGGCTCGTTACGGCAGCTGCCTCGGGCAGAGTGAATCCGAGGGAGACAAAATTTGCCGCGACTCTGTTCATTGTGAGCTTTGAGCCGTTAAGCTCGCCGTCCAGAAAGTTTACGTCCTCTCCGTCGCCGTCGCCGCCGCAGGCATCGGTGATGCCGATGATGTTTTCGACTCCCGCGCACTTCTTCACAAGCGCCACCATCTCGGGGCGCACGTGCACGCCGTCGCGGTCACAGATAATCTCGTATGTAAAGCCGTCGCATACAAGCGCGGAAACGTTGAAATCCGCTTCAATAGTGCCGCCCCATCGTGTGGGAGAAACGGCAGCGCCTGTAGCGTCAAAAATGTGCGTGACGTTGGACGCGCCGAGCTCCATTGCCCTGCGCACCTCATTGGGAGAAGCCTTGCTGTGACCTATGGAACCTTTTATGCCGCGGCTCTTCAGATCACGCATAAGCTGCTCCGTGCCGCGCACCTCGGGCGCGTATGTCATATGCCGCAGCACTCCGCAGTCAAGGATCGGCATATATTCCGCGGGATCGGCGCATATATCGCCGCCGCTGCTGCGGGCACCGAGTTCCGGATTGAGATAGGGACCCTCAATGTGAACGCCGCATATAACCGGATTTTTCTTCATCTCGGTTTTAATGCGTTCTATTGCGGAAAGTATACCGTCAATGCCAATATCTCTGTAAAGAGTGGCGCACATTGTGGTCGTGCCGTGCCTCAGGTGATACCCGGCGCACGCGGCGGCATCCTCGTAGAACCATGTCGCGCCGCCCGCGTGACAGTGTATGTCCACAAAACCGGGCATGATCGTACCGCCGCGGCTGACAGCTTCGCCGCAGACGGGGGCTGCGTCCCTGTCTCCCGCATAAATGATCTTTGAGCCGGAGACTGCGACTGCGCCGTCTTCAATAACTCTGTCGCAGAGAACGACTCTGCCGTACAGTGTATATTCAGTCATACCGCAGAATTATCAGTAGCCGACTGTCTCCTCGCAGCCGAAGGGCTGTGCGATGCCGTCGGAAACGTAAACGTCGGTATCCATAAGCTGAAGTATGGAGGAAGGAACCAGAGGAGTTACCTCACCGTAGCAAACAAGGCGGGAGATCATTCTCTGCCATGCGGAGTATGTACCGAAAGTAGTAATAGCGTGCATCTCCAGACGGTTTCTCGAATTTTTAACGTCAACGGGTCCTATGGTAGCGGCTCTGGGGGGAACGTTTGCGATGTCGCCGGAGCAGCCGAAGCAGCCGTGCAGCGAGTTCTGCATGATCGTCATGGGATTGAGAGTTACCACTCTTGCTTCCATCTCAAGATACTCCTCGATGGGAGGGCAGCCGAACTCGGGTGTGCAGGGATCGATAAACGCGATGTGTCCTGCCCAGCCGGGACCGGAGTAGCATACGTCGGCGCCGCCGTCGCCGCAGTCGGCGATCATTTTGGAGTAGTCTTTGATATTCTCTGTGGTGGGATAGTGCACCTGAGAAAGGGGCATACGAAGATCTTCTCTGATCTTACCCCAGAAGTATTTTACATTACTGTGAGCAAAGCCCGCCTCGTAGTCAAGGGGAGCAATGTTGCCGTCCTGATCCGCCCATTCGTCCATACAGAAAATATGTACATTGCGGCAGTTGATATTAAGTCTGTTTATAGCCTCTGCTACGGACATATACTCCACCGGGCAGGGGTTGGGGCAGATCATGACTACCTTTTCGTTCATCATGTCGCTTCTTGCGATCCTGCCGATCATGTCGGCTATCCATATACCGTCGGGACTGGGAACGATGTGAATACGGAAGTTGGGATTGGGGTGTTTCTCCATATCCTCTCTCTTGATGTTTCTGCATCTTTCAAGAACTTCGCGGTTTTTGTAGGGCACGAAAGGTGCGGGATCAAAAGTAAACATTTGTTTCTCCTTTATGTAAAAAATTATTATTTCTAAAATCAGCCGTTCTGCGGCATCAGTGTTTTCTTAACGCCCGCGGGCGCGATTTTTCCGCCCGACGCAAGTATTGCGGCTCCGAGGCTTGCCGTTTCCGATGTATCGAGAACTTCAACTGGTATGCCTGAAATTCTCGCGAGAATACGGCACCATATATCGCTTTTTGCTCCGCCGCCGAAGACTTTCATGCACTTTGCGCCGCCGAGTTTTGAGACAGCGTCAGAAATATCGCGGGACACGCCCTCGTACAGAGCGTATATTATATCCGCAGCGGTCGTTGACAGCGTTATTCCGCTTATTGAGCCGCCCACGGAAAGATCGCTTTCAAAGGTAACGCCGCCCGCGCCGGGAGCGGACTGCTCACAAAGAGCGTCCATTTCTTTATAGCTCATGGAGCCGTACAAAGTGCGCGACAGCCAGCGCAGAGCCGCGCCGGTGGTCATAAGCGCCGTTTCGGATATGTATTTATCGTTGTTGAATCTGAACAGCGAAGCTTCTCCGCCGCTTTTCGCAAGCTTTGAAATAGCAGTCGCCGTGCCGAAGGCTACGGTGCATATACCGTCTCCGATGCCTGCGCCAAGAGCAGCAAGCTTCTGATCCTGCCCGCCGAGATAGACCGTGCAGCCCGGATCTATGCCGCAAACGGCGGCGACTTCGGGCAAAAGCTCACCCACGGCATCCCCTATGCAGCCCACGTCCGGGATAAGCGAGATATCGATATCAGCAAAATTGAGGAGCTCCCGGCTCCAGCATTTGTTGTGTATGTCGTACGCCATTGAGCCGCCGGCGACCGTATAGTCACATACTGCCCTGCCGCACAGACGCAGATTGAGAAAATCGAGAGGGAACAAAATTTTGTGCGTCGCCGCGTACTGCTCGGGTCTGTTCTCGCGGTACCACATCATTTTCGGCAGCGAGTAATCGCAGAGAAGAAACTTTCCCGTGACGTCGTACACAAACTTTCCGCCGAATGCCTCGCACAGTCTTTCGCACTGCTCCTCTGCGCGCATATCAAGCCACGACACGGCGTTTGCGACTGTTTTACCGTTTTTGTCCACAGGCACAAATGATATGCCCTGGGTGCTTACGGATATTCCCTTCACGGCGGAAACCTTGCTTTTCTCAACTACGTAGGAAATGCCTTCGCATACAAGCATCCACCATTCGTTGGCGTCCTGCTCGACAAAGCCGCCGTCAAATATAAGCTCATATTCGCGGTTGAATTCGCAAAGGATTTTGCCGCACGCGTCAAACATGACTACCTTACATCCGGTAGTACCGAGATCTATACCTATATACATAATATCTCCCGCATTCAATTCTCTTTACCATTATAAAGTAAACGGTGCGGTTTGTCAATAAAAGTTTAACATAAACCGCACCGAAAATCAGCTTTTTTTGCATATTTTGCACACAATGCGCCGCCTACCGATTATTCAATTATAACGGGTCTTGCCTTGGCATACACCGCAGGATCGTCCGAGCCTTCAATAAGCGAGAAAAGCCTGTCCGCATCCTCCGCAAAAGCGTATGCGGCGAGAGCATCCCCCGTGAGCCTGTGTCCCTCGGCGGGATTGGTGATAACGGGCAGTCTGCTTACTCCCTTCATAAACGAAAGGTACTTTCTGCCGGTCCTGTTGAAAGCAAGTATTTTTATATACTTCGGCTCGGCACGCAGCATCTCCGCCGTCGTCGCCGTGACCTCGAACAATGCGCACCTGCGCAGCCTCGCGTTCGTGTACTGTTTTGTGGCGGCGAGCGGCATCCACTTTTCGCTGTCGTTTACGGAGAGCGCAGCCTTCTGCAGCCTGCGCGCAACGCCTCCGCCGCCCTCGGCAAAGTCCGTGCTCACACTGTGCCTGCGAAAATTGCAGAACTCAAAAGCCGTAAGCTTTTCGGGGCCGACCGTGCGAGCACCCGAAGGGGCACACGCAGACTCGCCGCGGCGCACTTTATCGAGTATCAGCCGCCGCTTTTCCGACGCGCCCTCGGTCAATATACGTTTTATCGGTCGGCACTCTATCGACGCGTTTCTGTAATACTCGGCAGCAAGAATATCGTTGGGAGCAGAGTATATGCTTTCGGGAAAATTTATGCCGGAAAGACGCAGGCACTCTTCCCTTCTCTCCGCGGCGCGCCCCGCGCCCTTCGGATCTGACGAGTCAAGCACTTCCGCAGCCTTTCGGAGCATTGTGCCGTCGGCGCATTCGCTGCCGAAGTACAGGCTGTCCGCACCGGCTGCCTCGCAAAGCTTTACACCTGCCGCGGCAAAGAATTCCGCCGATGCCGATGAATACGGAAACGGCAGCTCGACCACTATATCCGCGCCGCCGTCTATCGCCGAATCCGCACGCGCGTATTTATTGTATATCGCGCACTCGCCGCGCTGTACGAAGTTTCCGCTCATAACGGCTATGAGCACATCGCTTTCCTCATGCGCCCGCTCAAAAATATAGCGGTGTCCTTCGTGAAAAGGATTCAGCTCGCATATGACCGCCGATACTTTAAGCATACCGCACCTCGCTCGATTTTGCCGCATCACGCAGCGTTTTACATGTAAATACTTTACCACATACTCAATATACCGGTCAAGCGTCAATTGCGTTTTTTCGGTGCCTTTATGAGCTTTTTTCGCCGCGGCAGCCGGATGAATCCGTCCCGCGGCACAGCTCGTGTAAAATCGGTGCAGAAATTGTCGGCAAGGACTTGTATTCAATCGATGTATGTTGTATAATTATATGTTGTTTGACAAATTCTTAACGAATAATATTTTATCTGCGAAAGGATACCCGACAAATGAAAGTTCTCGTTGTAAACGCCGGAAGCTCCTCACTCAAGTATCAGCTTTTTGACACCGCTACCGACAATGTTCTTGCAAAAGGCATATGCGAGCGTATAGGAATTGACGGAAAGATTACCCACAAGACCGCCAAGGGCGAGCTCAAGGGCGCCGACGTGCCCATGAAGAACCATGCCGACGCCATCAAGGCTGTCATTGAGAGCATCACCAGCCCCGAATACGGCTGCATTTCCTCGCTGTCCGAGATTGACGCGGTGGGTCACCGCGTTGTCCACGGCGGAACGTACTTCACCGAGTCCGCTCTCGTGACCCCCGAGGTCATCGAAAAGCTCAGAAACTGTGTTGACCTTGCTCCTCTTCACACCCCCGCACACATTATGGGTATCGAGGGCTGCACCGCAGCTATGCCCGGTGTTCCCCAGGTCATCGTTATCGACACCGCGTTCCACCAGACAATGCCTCCGCAGGCATACACATACGCTCTGCCCTATGAAATGTGCGAGAAGTACAGCATCCGCCGTTTCGGTGCCCACGGTACGAGCCACCGCTACGTTTCCGGCGAGATGTGCAAGATCCTCGGCAGAGTCGAGGGCACAAAGATAGTTACCTGTCACATTGGCAACGGTTCCTCCATTTGCGCCGTTAAGGACGGTAAGTGCATCGACACTTCCATGGGTATGACTCCCCTTGCAGGCGTTATGATGGGCACCCGCTGCGGCGATATCGACCCCGCAGTCGTTACCTACGTTATGAAAAAGACCGGCAAAACGCCCGATGAGATGAGCGATTTCATGAACAAAGAGTGCGGCTTCCTCGGTCTTTCCGGTATATCCTCCGACAGCCGCGATATCGAGGCTGCAATCCTCAAGGGCGACGAGAGAGCTTATCTCACGGCGACCACCCTTGCATATCAGGTCAAGAAGTTCATCGGAGCGTATGCTGCCGCAATGAACGGCCTTGACGCTGTAGTATTCACCGCGGGCATGGGCGAAAACAACCCCGAGCTGCGTGAGCGCGCCTGCGCCGACATGGAGTATCTGGGCATAAAGCTCAACACCGAGGTAAACGCAAAGGCTCACCATCAGTCCGATATCGTTGAGCTTTCAACTCCCGACTCCAAGGTAAAGGTATATCTCATCCCCACCAACGAGGAGCTCATGATCGCAAGCGACACCGAGCGCATTGTTAAAGAACAGGCGTAATTCCGAAAGGACACTTATATATGGCAGATCAGTTTCCCCGAACCGAAGTCGGCGGCGTATCGCTGCCGAGAATGATAATCGGCACGAACTGGATAGCCGGCTACAGCCACCGTACACCCAGCGCCGACAGAATGATAAAGGCACGTTACGACTGCGCCGACGCGATCGCACCCATGCTGGATACGTTTCTCGCAAGCGGCGTTGACGCTGTCATGGCTCCCTTCGGCATGAATCCGCACATATGCGACGCGATCAAAGCCGCCGAAGACAGAAACGGGCGCGGCATGATTATGATAGACACACCCGTTATCAACGTGGACGACACAGCAGAGGCGCGCCGTGAGGCGGAGAAGACAATAAAGCAAAGCGCCGACCTCGGCGCAAAATTCTGCCTTATCCATCATTACAGCGCCGAGCAGCTTGTAAACAAAAACAAGCGCATCATTGACCGTCTTGACGACTATACGAAGATGATACGCGACGCGGGCATGATACCCGGGCTTTCCGCGCATATGCCGGAGCTTATTCTGTACTCCGACGATAACGGATACGATGTTGAAACATACATCCAGATCTACAATTGCATGGGATTTCTCATGCAGGTGGAGATCGAAGCCGTAAACTCTATCATCAGAGGCGCAAAGCATCCCGTCATGACCATAAAGTCCATGGCTGCGGGACGCACCACGCCTTTCGTGGGGCTGAACTTCTCATGGGCAACACTTCGCGACTGCGATATGGTGACCGTGGGCTGCTTCAGCGCAGAGGAGGCTGCCGAGGATATCGAAATCTCCATGGCGGCTCTTGAGCGCCGCGCTCCCGACATTGCAGGCCGCGCAAGCCCTGCAAAGAACCAGTCCGTGCTTTCCGGCAGCAAGAAGTGCTGCGAAAAGTGATTTTGAACAAATAAAACCTTCCGCATACGGGCGATAAATGCCCTGCGCGGGAGGTTTTTATATCGTTATTACGTCGCATGTTCTGAGTCGTGAAATCTTCCGTCGGTAAGTTTTGCGGCATTTGAGGCGGAAATACCGTTTCCGCCGCTTTTTCATTCGCTGCAAGAGGAGAATAAAAGCCGACATCTACGCGCGTTCGAGTTCAAAGCCTTTTAACGGCGCGGCATTCTGCACTTCGGAACATGCACCCAATCTCTTTTGCACCGCCAGAAAGCTTTTCCGCGCCGCCGCGCTTCTCCGATGCACGGCAAGAACGAAAAAGCCCCGCTGTGCAGGGCTTTTTATGTATTAAATTATTTTGCAGAGTCTGCAGCGGAAAGCTGAAGCTTTCTGACTTCTTCAAACACTGCTCTGTGACGGCGCGCGTTTACGAAATTGATGATTATGAATATCATGGCGATCTCGTTGAAAAGAGCGCTGAAAACTATCATGCCCACGCTTGACGCACGCTTGACGGCTTCGCCGCAGTCCTTGTAAAGGCCGTTTATGTAGCGCTGCGTTTTGCCGATCATTATAAGATTTATGACGGCAACAGGTAAAAACAGCGCGCCACATATAAGGAGCGACGCCCCCGCCACAAGATTTATGACGGCTGCCGGACCGGAAATGTTGTCGTGAATATCACGAGAAATACCGTTTACATCAAAATCGCCGACGCTGTACTCATCGTATGCCGCAAACGCGCCGTTTGCAGCAAGCACAGCACCGCAGAAAAGCATAATGGCGCAGCAAACGGTGAGAACGATGCCGCAGATCGTCCACACCAGCTTTTCACGGCGAAAATTATTGTAAAGTGATTTCATGCACTCATCCTGAAGAACGGGATTTGTGGGGCTGTCGGGATTC